>QMPG01000439.1 GCA_003648455.1 Bacteroidota bacterium | reverse complement strand
TTCTTATTTTATATTCTCTTCGTTTATTAATATCAACACTCATGATTTCTTCGATTAATTCTGATTAACATGAAATTTCCCTGTTTATATTCTGTTTTCCTTTATTCAATAATTTTCTTTGGTTTTATAATTGTTCAAATTTATTAATTCCTTTCTGAGGACTACTAACTGCGGCATGCACTATATGTTTTTGTTGTTTGGCGTTATTTATTATCAAATAGTTCTGTGATTTCCAATTCAGGCAGTGTATAAAAGATATTCTGTTTCATTTGCTTTTGTATTCCGTCATTCCATTGTTCAACAAAGGTCACTTGAATTTTATCATACATATCAATATTTTTAATTTCAGTTATAACTGATTTGGCTACTTCCTTTCCAAGTTTGTCCATTTTTGATTCGTTATTAAAATCTATAATTGCTTTTGAATTAAGAAGAATTACTTTAAACCAATATTTTTCGTCTTTCTGTGCTTTGGTTTCTTCGTCATAGCCATGCATTCCGATTGCACCAACTTTTACTTCTTCAGAAGAATATATTTCCTTTATCTTAGATTCAATTGATTCCTTGCTAATGGAGTAGTCCGGTTGAACAATATAACTATAGTCAGGGGCAGGCATGTTTTGTAATTCATCCATAGCTTTTGTAATTCTATTATTACAAGATGTTATAAATAGAATGATTGTCAAAAATGAAAAAATCAGTTTTGTATTCATAGTTTTAATTATTATTATTGAGTATTCTGGCTGTGTATTTTAATGCCACACAACGTGAGGCATATAATTTCGGTGCGGAATTTATGTGCCACAATTTATTTGTTTACAAATATATTAATTTATTTCCATAATCTATTTAATTTACGATTTATCCGCACTGAAATATATGCTGTGTTATCAGCCGTTTGTTTCTTTCATCGAATATCAGAATGTTTGTTTGCTTCTAAAAGCCCAAAATTGAATTTGAGTAATGTTCGCAAGGTTTCAGGGAAAAGATCAACTCCGCAAGAGTATTGCTATTGAAACTTAAAAGTCAATAGGCTGAAACAATTGCTTAGAAGCGGGTCAGATTCTTTTCCTATTTTCACAACAATATTATTTCTTCTATTTAGAAGCTTCGGTTTCACATGTAAACCACTCAAATTCATCTACAACTCGCTTGTTTTTCCTTTTTTTCTCTACGAGTGGAAATTGAATCTGAAACTTAAAATACCCGCGACTGAAACTCAATTTCAGAAGAGAGTTTTTTATTTTCCATAATTTCTATTCGTACATATTGCAATTTTTTCTCCCTAAATTTCCTAACCGGAGCAGGAGGGAGGTCGTCTCCATTTTTCTCGTATTCTACAAAGCACACTATTTGGACTTAAGTTGTCCGCGAATGGAACACGAAATCAGAAACAAAGCAGACTTTTCTTTACCTTCATTTTCTAAAAAAAAATCGAAATCAAGATTTATTCCCCTAAATCAAAAAAAAGAGGGGAGGCATCAAGGATTTTTCAGTTTCCATTTTTCCTACATCATCCAAAATTGCAATTTGAGTTTACAGTTTCCCAATGACAATACGAGGAAAAACAATTTCCAAACAAACATTTTGTTTTCTTAATCAATAAGTTAAGAACTTTTCTTTATTCGATATATTTATTTGCATATGGCTGATAACGGTTTGGCTATGCGTAGTGCGGGATTTTGAAATTCCTAACTTTCAATTTACTACTAATTTTATTTATTGTTATAATGTTCATATTTAGCATTTTACCCGCATTACGTATAGCCTTTGTTACCAGCCGTATTTCTTTCATTATTTAAATATATCAAAGTTCTCGTGTAAATATTTATCAAATCTTGGATGTGTATGTTCAGTCATATTTTTTTTACTTTTTCCATTGAACCAAATCGAGCGCTTTCCTTTATTTTTTCCAGTCTTGTTTAATACTGATTCATTTATAAATTCTTTTGAAGACAAAATCCAGGTTTTATTAAGACGATGGGAATAAAAAATGAAATAATAATTATCTCTTATTTCGTGCTTAATGGCAGCAAATAAAGCGGCATCCCCAAATACAACATCTTTTGAACGTGCCTTGATTTGTAATTCAATAAAAGTTCCATCCTTTTTTCTTACGATAGCATCAATTCCAAAATCATCAACTAATGGAACATAAACATCTAAACCTTGCTCCAACATTTTTCCAATGATGAAATATTCCATTCTTTTTCCAAATCCGGCATTATGTCTAAACGTATTTCCCATTTTTTATTTACTTGGTCTTTTATTCGTATCAGATTTCCACTTTTCCAATGATTCAATGAATCTTTTTGTTAATAAATCATTTGAGTCAGAAAGGGCTTTAATTATATTGTCAAATGAAATTATTGATTCTTCATTTTCTTTGTTTAATGGTTGGATGTAGATTATTGATGGTTTAATCTCAATGTTCAAGTTCTTAATCGTTTTATTGTCTCTTTCAATCCACCCGATTTTTTCAATTTTGTCAAGAAGGTTATCGTATTTTACTTTTTGATTAGTTGCATTATAAATTTTTAGCAGTCCACTTACAAGCCCTTTCACTTTAATTTTTGAAGCCCTTTCTAAATACCAATCTTGTTTTTCTCTGCGCGACCTTTGGTCTGTTTTTAGTTCAATTAAATAAACTTTGTTTTCGTTTTTCGAATAAGTCAAGTAGTCAATTTTGAATGATTTATTCAATTCTGGATGTTTTTCTGAAATTTCTCCAACCCTTACTGGAAATTCAGGAATTATTAAGTCTATTTTTGTTTGTAATATTTTTTCAATGATATTTTCAAGATGAACTGCGAAAAAAATATCTGCTCTTCTTTCAAGTTGATAAGCAGGTAGATTTCTCCAATCGTCAAGTAAATCAAAAAGTTTATTTATTGTCATCATCTCTTTTTTCATATGGCTGATAACGGTGAGTATATGAGGCGTTGGGCATTTTGGAACACCTAACTTTCAATTTTCTATGCCGTTTGTTTATATTCATTAATTTCAATTTAACCACCTATTGCCCAATGACTTATATACATTGTTGGCGGTTCGTTGTTTTTCTTATTCCTTTAGCTTTATTTTTTGTCAATATTGTTTTTTCTGACTCTTTTTTAAATTCTGACAGTCAGTATTCTAACCTATTTCTTTCAGCCTCTTCATCCATTCGCTTTGCTTCTGCCAAATATCCTTGTTGCATTCGTTTAAATATCTCAGCAACACTTGGATATTTGTTTTTACAATCATTTGCTAACTTTTCAAAATAAGCGGCTTTTTCTCTTTCAATATCTCCACCATCGAAAGCTCCTCTTGTTGAAGAGCCTCTTTTGTTATACATAGCGGAAGAATAACCACTTTTCAAGCTATCCGTGTTTATTTCTTCAATAATCTGAAATATTTTTCCCTGTGGCCATTCTTGAATATTTTCAGGATATTCAGCTAATATCTTTCCGATTTCAGAATCAGCAACATTTAATCTACTGGCTGATTCTGCTAAGGTTCTCGCTTTAATAATCCAATCTTTCAAAACCGCTTCATCAATTGAATTATCTTCTTTCATTCCCGGTATTTTTTTCCACGAATGAAGCAAATGATAGGCTTGTTTTGCTCTATTTTGAATAA
>QMPG01000438.1 GCA_003648455.1 Bacteroidota bacterium | reverse complement strand
TTGCCTGGTGGGACTCAACCTCTAATGGAACTGCACTTATTGAAATCATAAAACAGCAAACGGATTTTCTGAATGCTTATAATGAAATATATCGTGATGTAAGTATAAACAGCAACGAAGAATTAGTAACTGTTAATGGAATTGTGCCATTTAATGGTGAATGGAACTTGCAGGATGGGAAAATTATCTGCCCTGTAAATGACTCAAAAGTAACAATTTCTTATATGGATAAAGACGATGGAACTCAATCTTATCTTCATATAATAAATCATGATTGGGATGATGAAAATCACGAAATGCTTCCACAGACAGATGTGCCTGTTCAAATTCCGGTTTCGGATAGTTGCACTCAGGTTTGTATTATCTCACCTGATTTTGCAGATACTGTTTTTGTTCCTTATACTTATCTAGATAACACAATTAACTTCATAATTCCAAGTTTGGAATATTATAATGTAATTATTCTGGATTGGTGTACTGTTTCTGTTGAGGATGAGCCAGATGGTAATCTCCCTACAAAATTTATTCTTTTCCAGAATTATCCCAATCCTTTTAATTCGAGTACAACTATTTCTTTCGAATTAACCGCAAAGAACGCCAAGAACGCAAAGATTGAAATTTATAATATCAAAGGACAGAAAGTAAGAGAATTGAATACTGAAAATTGTAAATTGAATATTAGGAAAGTGACATGGGATGGAAAGGATAAAAACAACAAACCTGTTTCTTCAGGAATTTATTTCTATAAATTGAAAGTTGGAGATAAATCCACAATTCCCCAAAAAATGTTACTAATAAAGTAATAAGCAAGGATGAGAAAAGCAATAAATTGTTAATAATTATATGAACTGTACTGATTACTATTTTGTTTATTTTTCCTTCATTTGGAAAAAGTTTTGCAATTGATTTTAACAAAGTAAATAGGAATGTGTAAAATATTTCGCAGTAATACACATTGTCAGGTTGCACAGGCAATCCATAGCTAATACTTGCCAAATAGTATTCCTGCCCTATCTCACACGGACAGAATTAATTACGTTGGGTAACAACGGCAAAAAAACAATCGCGTGAAAAGTGGTAAAAAAGAAACGAATCACATTAAATAAACTCCAAAGCAAATTTAAAGATTGGTGCTTTGAAATGCTCACCATTTTTAGCTGTAACCGTAAAAAAATAGAATAGAATTAATTGAAATGTATTTTTTATGAGATTGATTTTTGAAATAATAGGCATAACAAACAGCTCCACTCTCAGATTAAAAGAAAAACAAGAAAAATGGTGGCGTGACACTACTAATAGACGAGCAACCGGAGTGAAGCGAAACGTCATTTAACAATGCGTACACGAGGTCTCACAAATCTGCACCCATTGACCTTGATTTGCTCGTCTCTTATCAGCTCACTAATCGCATCAGGATTATGAGCAAGCTCAAATCCAATGCTCATGGCAAGAAGACGTGGCACGTCGGCTTTAGCAGAAATCATTAGTACAAAATATGGAGTCTAAATGTTATCAATAAAAGAGTTTGCAAAGTACCAGAACTTGATTGAAAAATATTATCAGAACGAGCAAAAGAATAATTTTACAAATTGTAAACAAATTCAGGAAAAGCTAATAACTACTTATCCAAATTATAATGTTGGTTATGTTTTAAAATTGAGAAATTATATTAAGACGAATGAAATAGGGAAGCTGGAAGAGATTTTTACATCTCTTGTAGAGAAACAAATTCTAAATTTATCATTACTATGTCCATTTGAAATTCTGAATAAAGAAAATCCTTACTACTCAGTTGATATTGAAAAATTGTTTCTTGATTTTTTGAGAAAAAGGGAAAAATATCTTCTTTCAATAATGGATAATTCAAATGATTATTTACGAATTCTTAAGGAGCTCTTTTATATTTACGATGAAACTCGAAATGGAACGAAACTAGAATTAATTGTCCGAAAATTAATTGAATATGATTATAGTTTTGTTGATATTGAAAGAAAATATAGAGCAAACAGCAATAAAAGTCATCGGAAAAAAACTAACATTTTCTTTCAAGAATATTGGGATTCTAAGCAACTTTGGAAAAACACCGACGAGGAAAAAATGGCAACTTTTGCTAAAGTTTATAGCGAAATAAAAAATAATTCTGCATCTTTGAAAATTTCTAAAATCAAGAATTGGGAATCGTTCGCCTTTTCCTATATTCCTAAGTTATTAAAAGCAAAGAATAAAATTGAATATTATGAAAAGTTAGTAGAAATAGTTCATAAAATCGGAGATGATCATAATCACTTATATTTTCCATCTGACATTTCAAAACAGTTTACAAATCCTGAAGTGGACATTGTTTTCATCCAAAACAAATATTATGTTAAATCGGATTATATTATTGGTGGGAAAACAGTAATAAATGCAGGAGACGAGGTCATTTCGATAAATGGAATTGAGACTTTTGAATTTATAAAGAAGAATCAGAACAAATATCCTTTTGTTAAGCATTATCATTTTGAGCCAAAATTTACTGCAATGTACAGATTATCGGATGATCTGTTAACAATGAAAAAAGAAAATCCTATTTCTGTAAAGTTTCAAAAAGCAGATGGTAGTGATTTTATTTACTCTTTTAGCAAAGATGAAAAGAATGAAAACGAGAAAGAGATAGCCATATCTAAATACATAACAGTGAGAATGCTTGAAAATAATATTTTGTACATTAACATTCATACATTTATGGGAACAGACATTTACAAATTATTTAAAGAAAAGTTAAGTAAATTTAATCTATCAGATATTTCAGGAATAATTTTTGATGTCAGAGAAAATGCCGGAGGACTTTCCAAATATGGAGATTCTATATTCAGCCACTTCATACGAGATGAAGTAAAAAACTACTTTATGGATTATAATAAAGTCCATATTCCGCATCACAAAATAGAAGGATTTGAGGATATAAAGGTTTATGATTCAGATATTATCCAACCATCAAGTGAATTTACATTAGATTGCACGATAGTAGTTCTTACTTCACCTTATTCTGGTTCTTCAACAGAAGATTTTGTTTTTTTGTTTAAATTTTATAAGAGAGGTAAAGTAATCGGATTACCAACGGCAGGCTCTTCAGGAAACGGAATTGACTTTCTTCTTCAAGGCGGAGGAGATTTAAGAGTTAATATTGATGTTTCTTTATACTTCTCGTCTAAAGGTATTCAGCCTGATATCTATATAGATTATTCTATCAAAGATTTATTGAAAGGCAATGATCCGCAATTGGGAAAAGCATTGAGTTATTTTAATGGTAGAAATTGTGATAAAAGTTGAGAATATTTCTGCTAACACACAGCTCCACAATAAGCAAGAAGAGCGTGGCAGCTGCAAGACATTAGCCACAACTTCAATATAGGAGGAAAATACAATGATATTGTATAATCAAATAGAGTAATTAATTTGATCTGATTAAATAACTATTAAGGAGGTTAAATATGAATGTTAAAAATCAGATATTTGTGGCCAGGGGGGAATTATTACAGTTGTAATTGTATTATTCATTATTTGCTGTAATAATTCTACTGAGCCACAAAAACCCAAGGAAAGATGGAAAAGAGTTAATGCCTTTGATGGTATTCAGATGACAGGGA
>QMPG01000437.1 GCA_003648455.1 Bacteroidota bacterium | reverse complement strand
TTATCTGCCGAACAAGAACGTGATAAGGGAGAAAGTATATTAAATGCATTGTCACAAGCTACTGCAACATTTTTCAGGCATGGTGTTAATGATAAAACCGTTAATAATGTACTCAAATTAATTGGTGAGAAGGCAGATGTTTCCAGAGTATATATATTTAAGCTAGACGAAACGAAGGATGAATCCCAGATTAGCCAAATTTATGAATGGGTTGCAAAAGGAGTATCTTCTCAAATTGATAATGATAATTTAATATCAATTCCTATATCTGATCCTATGTTTAGTTGGTGGGCTGAACGTATGAGTGTTCGCAAAAATGTAATGGGAATCACTGAAGAATTTGATGAGCCCACAAAATCTGTCCTGAGTAGTCAGGATATACAATCAGTATTGGCTATACCGATATTTGTTAAAGATAGTTGGTGGGGTTTTATTGGTTTTGATGATTGTATTAGTAAAAGAGTATGGACTGATGCAGAAATAAATGCACTTGAACTACTTGCATTTAACCTTGGAGGAGCAATTTACAGAAAAGAAGTAGAGGAGGATATGACTAAGCTGAATGCTACTTTGGAAGAGCGGGTTTGGGAACGTACAAAAGATCTTGAACAGGAAGTTGCTGAGCGAACAATTACAGAAAACCTACTTCGTGATAGTGAAGAAAAATACAGGCTTATTTATGAAAATGCGAATGATGGTATACTTTTAATAATGAAAAATACTATTCATTTGGTTAATCCTAAAATTATTGAAATAATTGGTCTATTACCAAAAAATATTATTGGAAAACAATTTTCAGAATTAGTTAATGCTGGTTATGTGGATAATGTGAATAACTATTTTATAGAACAAGATAAAGAAACGGATAAAAAAAAAGGTGATATACAAGTTCATATGCTTAATGGAAAATGGCTTGAGTTAAAATCAACCTGTATTACATGGGATTTTGAACCTGCCAATCTTGTTTTTATATCTGATATAACTAAACGAAAAATTGCTGAAAAAGACTTGCATGAATTAAATAGAAATCTTGAAAAGCGAATAAATGAGGAAATAAACAGAGCAAATATCCAACAGCAGTTATTGGTGCAAAAGTCTAAACTTGAGTCAATTGGAGAATTGTCTGCTGGGTTAGCTCATGAAATTAACCAACCGTTAGGAGGCATATCAATGGGGCTTGATAATATCCTTTTCAATATAAATGAAGACGGCTTGGATGAGAATTATTTGAGAAGAAAAATTAATTTGCTTTTTAAAGATATCGAACGAATTCATAAAATAATAGAACATGTACGATTGTTTTCACGAGATCAGGATAAGCTTATCATAGAGAAAATATCAGTTAATGAAGTTATAGATAATGCACTGTCTCTTGTGAGTAAGCAACTAAAAAGTCGTAATATTGAATTGATTATTAATTTTCCAGATAGTACAATATACACATCTGGAAATAAATATAGGCTTGAACAGGTAATCCTTAATTGATTATCAAATGCAGGACAGGCAGTTGATGAAAAATCAAAGTTCATTGAAACTAACAGTTTTGTTAGACAAGTTTCAGTTGATTTATTTGAAAATACAGATAAAGTAATAATCACTATTAATGATAATGGGGTTGGTATTAAAAAAAGTATTATTTCTAAAATATTTAATCCATTTTTCACAACAAAAAGTGAGAAAAGCGGAACAGGACTGGGCTTGTCAATTTCTTATGGAATTATTTCGGAGATGAAAGGAACTATTGAGGTTGAGAGTGCCGAAGAAAAGTATACTAAGGTTATAGTAATGCTTCCTAAAAAGTAGAGTTATGAGTAAAAAACTAAAAATATTAATTGTTGATGATGAACCTCGGGTAGCTGACGAAATTGAAGAGTTTTTAATTTCCAAGAAATTTGTTGTGTTAAAAGCAAATACTCCATCCGTTGCCTTCAAACTATTAGATTTACATTCCATAAATATTGTTATTCTTGATATTAAGCTTCCAGAGATGGATGGATTACAGGTATTAACAAAGATTAAAGATAATTACCCGGATATTGAGGTAATTATGATTTCAGGACATGGTGATATGGATACAGTAATACAAGCTATGAGAAATGGTGCAACAGATTATTTTGCAAAACCTTTTCGATTATTTGATATCAACAATGCTATTATGCGCACACAAAGATATCTTGAAATTAGCAATGAGCTTAAAGCAACAAAGCAAAGTGTTGATGAACTATCACGAAAAATCCTAAATAGTATCGGAACACAATTATTGGGAAATAGTAAATCGATGAAAAATTTAATTAGCTTGATGAGTAAAGTTGCTAAATCAGGAAATACTTCTGTATTAATTTTGGGAGAGAGCGGTACCGGAAAAGAGTTGGTTGCCAGCGGAATCCATCAGCTAAGTAAACGTAGTGATAATACGTTCTATTCTGTTAACTGTTCTGCGGTACCCGAGAGTTTATTTGAAAGTGAATTCTTCGGACATAAGAAAGGTTCTTTTACCGGAGCTACCGAAGATAAATTAGGTTGGTTCGAAATTGCAGATAAAGGAACTTTATTTTTAGATGAAATTAGTGATATGCCATTAGGGCAACAGGCTAAATTATTAAGAGCACTTGAAGAACGAGTTATTAGTAAAGTTGGTTCGAGGGAGAGCAAAAATGTTGATGTTAGAGTTATAGCTGCGTCAAATACTAAACTGGAAACGCTTGCTTCAGATAATAAATTTCGTTTTGATTTATATCATCGATTGAGTGTTTTTGTTATAAATATCCCACCATTACGAGATCGGAAAGATGATATCCCACTACTATTTGATTATTATTTAAGACAATATAATATTCAAATGGAGAAAAATATATTGTATACTGATGCTGTTGTTACTGAAATGCTCTTGGAGTATGCTTTTCCTGGCAATATTAGAGAACTAAAGAATATTATCGAAAGAGCTGTAATTCTATGTGATGGAGATACTATCTTACCTGAACATATATCCTTTTCAGGGAGTAAAATTAGTGCTAATCTTGATAGCAGATCTAGTGATAACAATGATATGGAACTGCCGGACACTGATAATCTTGATATGGAATTTCATGAAAAAAATCTAATAAAGAAAGCATTGGCTCGATCTGGTAATAATAAGTCGAAGGCAGCAACTTTATTAAATGTAACCTGGCAGGCTCTGGATAGAAGAATGAAGAAGTTTGGATTGGAATAATATCAAAAAAAACTCCGACCTGTTAGCAGGCCGGAGTTTTTATTAATTTGATTTTCACAGAACTATTTTACTGATTCTGCAATTGCTTTAAAAGCATCAGGATTATTTACTGCTAAATCAGCAAGTACTTTTCTGTTCAGTTCAATATTGCTGGCATGTAATTTACCAATGAATACTGAATATGACATTCCGTAAAGTCTTGCTGCAGCATTAATTCTTTGAATCCATAATGCTCTGAATTTGCGTTTATTTACTCGTCTGTCGCGGTATGCATAAACTTGACCTTTTTCATAGGCGTTTTTAGCAACTGTCCAAACATTTTTTCTTCGACCAAATTGTCCTTTGGTCTCTTTCATGATCTTTTTTCTACGTGCTTTTGAAGCAACGGCGTTTACTGATCTAGGCATTTTAATTAATTTTTTTTATC
>QMPG01000436.1 GCA_003648455.1 Bacteroidota bacterium | reverse complement strand
TGCATGAATTAGCGATGGATAGTGGAAAGTAAAGCGGTAAACCCAGCATTAGAAGTACCCAAATTTGGGGTTTAAAAAACACCAAATTTGTTGGTAATTCTTAAGCGTAGAAAAATTATGAATTTTTCGGGTTAACAACCTCTGTAATTTTTCTTTTTCTTTCAATAATTTGTTCTTCGTCAAGATTTGCTATATCGTTAAAAACAATTTTTTCAATGTTATAACCTTTTTTACTCAAGGTCATTGCAACAGCAGCGTTAAAATCATCAAAAATAATAACAGAAGGTAATTGGTTTACCGAATATTGTAAAACTGAATTTAAAACACAGCTTCTAATATATTCAATTTGAATTTTACTCAGATAATTTGCTCCCAGCAATATTTTTATCAAATCAATTTTTGCCAATTTATTATATTTGTGTTCTTTTCGTAATTGATTATATTTTTTATTATTGGTTTTAAGAAATAATTCAATAAAATCGGGAGGTACAGAATTAATATCGGCTAATTGATTTTTTCTTTTTCTTATCTTATATTCTTTAATGGCATATTTCTGATTTACAGGTACATAATATTCCCATTTTCGAGTTCTCTTAAAACTTTCTGTCATTGGTTTTGGACGCCATTGGCTTTTTATACGTTTCATTAAAGGTGCAGTAATACTTAATTGCTGAGATTCTAAACTATATAAGGTACAGTTAATAAAATGTATCCATCCACCGCCAATAGATGTGTGTAATGCACTCCAAAGAGTTGAATTTGAAGCAGAATCGGCAATATTTTTAATTGTGTCATTATTAGAATTAATTTTGTTTGTTTTTAGTTGATTAACAAAATCACGGTCTAAACTTACAGGGTAATAAGTAACATCATTCAGCGAATCGTTAATGCTTGTTTTTGAATGGTATAATGCACTAACATCAAAAATATAATTTGAATCGTTCGATAATTTTATATGAATATTATAATCAACGCCCCATTTCATATCAGAAATAGGTTGGGGGTGCAACTCATTTTGTGCAAACAAAATTTGCATATAAATTAAACCGGCAAACAATAAAATTAACTTTTTTAAATTTAACGTTTCCATTATCAGATATTTAAAAAATAACACTCATTTCAAAAAAAAATATTACCTTTAATGACCCAAAAAAAAATATTATGTATAAAACATTCATATTAAACTATTCTTGGCACATATTAATTTTTATTCTATTATTAATAGTTGCTTTAATTATCATTCTTATTCGTAACAAAAAAAGAATTTTTAATTATAAACTCGATGTTCAAAAATCTTATGGCAATTTAATTAAAAAATTAAAAAAAGATTATATCTTTTTCAGTAAACTTATAAATAACTATAATGGAATTACTTACAGAATTGATATAAGGGAAAAATATAAATTAACATTTATTACTCCAAATAGCTTCAAGCTAACAGGATATAAGCCTGATGAATTTAAAAACTTATCGGATTACCTTAACCTAATACATCGTGATGACAGAGAATATGCAAATGAGCAAAGGCAATTTGCGGATAAGGATAAAACTTCATTTTCAATAACTTATAGAATATTAACAAAAACAAAGCAAATTAAATGGGTTCAGGAAGATGGGTTGTTTATTTTTGATGATGATAACAACCCCATAGCAATAGAGGGATTTATTCATGATATTACCAAAGAGAAAGAAAATGAGTTATCGTTAATAAAACAAACATCACTTTTTAATCAAGCTCAAAAAATCGGAAAAATCGGCAGTTGGGAATTAAATTTAGAGACTAATATTAATTATGTTTCTGACGAAACTTTAAGAATTTACGGATTTAACCACGACGCTAATTTTTTACCTTTTGAAAAATATAACAATGCAATTATTGATGAAGATAAACCAAGAAAATTTGCATCATTTAAAGCTTTTATAAATGGAACTGAAAATTACGATATTAAATTTAGAATAAAAAGGGCAAACGATAATGAAATTGTTTATATACGCTCAATAGCAAATTTAGAATATGATAAAAATAAAAAACCAGTAAAAGTAACAGGCATAATACAAGACATTACCGAAGATGTAAAAAATGAAGAAAAATTAAATGTTTTTCAAAAGGGTGTCGATAATGCTCCGTCTTGCTTTGTTATAACAAATTCTGATGCAAATATTGAATATGTAAATCCACAATTTACTAAACTTACAGGTTATAGCTCAGATGAAGTGTTGGGAAAGAATCCGAGAATATTACAGTCGGGAACTCACGACAAAGACTTTTATAAAAAGATGTGGGATATAATAAAATCGGGCAATATATGGCACGGCGAATTTTGTAATAAAAAGAAAAATGGTGATATATACTATGAATCGGCTTCTATTTCTTCTATAAAAAATGAAAACAATGAAATAACTCATTATATAGCAATAAAAAGAGATATTACTAATGATAAAAAAGTTCACAAAGAACTAATAGCTGCAAAAGAAAAGGCAGAAGAAGCAGACAAATTAAAATCCGCCTTTCTTGCAAATATGAGCCATGAGCTTCGCACTCCGTTAAATGCAATATTAGGATTTAGTCAACTTATTAATGAAGTTGATATAACTCACGAAGACCGTGAAAGGTTTGTAAAAATTATTGAAACTAACGGTGGTCATTTATTATCACTTATTGATTCCGTTATTGATATGTCGATGATTGAATCAAACCAATTAAAAGTTTTTAAAAAAGATTGCGATATTCAATCATTATTAAAAGATTTATATAAAAAATATGAGCCTGAAATAACTGAGAAAAATATTGATTTCATTCTCAACACACCTCAAAATTATGAAAAAATAAATATAAATACTGATGAATCAAGATTAGAACAAATAATTTCAAATTTAATTGACAATGCAATTAAATTTACAAAAAAAGGGGAAATTGAATTTGGTTATAAAATTGAAACAAAAAATAAAATTACATTCTATGTAAAAGATTCCGGTATTGGTATAGAAAAAGACAAACAAAAAATAATTTTTGAAAATTTCAGACAAATTGATAATTCTTTTTCACGCGATTTCGGTGGTATGGGGGTTGGATTATCTATTTCTAAAGCTCTTGTAGAATTACTTAACGGTGAAATCCATGTTGAATCGGAATTTGGTAAAGGTTCAACTTTTTATTTTATTTTGCCTTGTTCTGTTGATGTAATTACACAAACCGATAATGAAACTATTGCCGAAAAGCCTGAAACTCAAACAGAAAATAAATTTAAAAACAAAATTATTCTTATTGCCGAAGATTTTGAAGTTAATTATTTACTTATAAAAGAAATATTAAATAAATTTCAGGTTCAATCATTATGGGCAGAAAATGGCAAACATGCTGTTGAAATATGTGAAAAAAACAATGATATTAATGCTGTTTTAATGGATATAAAAATGCCTGTAATGGATGGAATAGAGGCTACAAAACAAATCAGAAAATTTAGAAAAGACCTGCCGATAATTGCCCAAACAGCTTATGTGCAGACTGAAGAGATTAATAAAATTTTAAATGCCGGCTGTAACGATTATATATCAAAACCAATTAATGCACTTGAGCTAATTTCAACTGTTGGGAAACATTTGTGATAGATAGTTATAAAGTTGAAAGTTGAAAGTTA
>QMPG01000435.1 GCA_003648455.1 Bacteroidota bacterium | reverse complement strand
TATTATGAAATTGTAAGTGGATTATTAGCAAAAAATGCACTAAAACAGTTAAGTATTTTTGATGACTTTGTTACTGAAAATTTAGTCCTTCCCATGACTGAAAAATCTGCAAGAATTTCTTCTGAATTATATTCTACATTAAGACAGAATGGAAGTATTGTGGATGATATTGATTTGCTAATTGCAGGAATAGCAATAGAAAATGATATGATTTTAGTTACAAATAACGAAAAGCATTTTGGTCGGATTTCTGGATTAAAAATAGCAAATTGGAAAAAACACGCACTATAACACGCAATATATCAAAAGGCGATAAGGTGCTAATTTGAAGCGATTTAACCCATTTAAACTTCATTGCGGTTTGATAAGGAATCGTTCGCAATTCGCTTCATGTCATATTGCTATCGTTAAAATACAAGTAATATGGAAAATAACCATTTAACCATATATTTACCCTGTGAAATAATTTTGTTTTGCAAAATTGCTTTGCATTTCACAGGGTGAAACTCATAAAATAAGCTATATTGCATAAATATTCGATGTTTTAGAGTTTTCTTGCAAGCACATATAAGTTAATCAGTGTTCGGGAATAATTACTTAATCTGTAAACGAAAAAAAAATCATTTGCGGATTTTAGGTTATATATGAAAATTAATATTTATAAGTAAACTTACTTTATTTTAAAAAATGTTAACTTTGTATAAAGAATAAATAGTTTATGCCACAAACAAAAGAAGAGAAAGAAAAACTTCAGCAGCAATTTGACAACTTGTTAAAATCCTGCGTGCGCTCAGATAAAAAAGGCAAAGAACAAATAACTAAAGCTTTTAAGTTTGCTAGTGAAGCACATAAAGGTATTAGACGCAGGTCCGGTGAACCATACATTTGTCATCCTCTCGCTGTAGCAAAAATTGTAACTAATGAATTGGGATTAGGAACAAAATCAGTTATTTCCGCCCTTCTTCACGATGTGGTTGAAGATACTGATTACTCAATAGAAGATATTGAACATTTATTTAATAAAAAGATAGCAACAATTGTTGATGGACTAACAAAACTCTCAAACATATTCGACACAAACACATCAATACAAGCAGAAAATTTCAGAAAATTAATACTAACTCTATCAGACGATGTAAGAGTAATTCTAATAAAATTAGCCGACAGGTTACACAATATGAGAACCCTAAGTTCGATGCCGGCAAACAAACAATTAAAAATTGCAGGCGAAACAATGTTCTTGTATGCCCCATTAGCTCATAGACTAGGCTTATACGCAATTAAAACCGAATTAGAAGATTTAAGTTTAAAATACCGCCAACCTGAAATTTTTAAAGAAATAAAAAACAAAATTAATCAATCGGAAGAAAGACGAAATTTCATAATAAATAAATTTTCACTCCCAATAATCAATAAACTCACAGAGCAAGGATTTAATTTTAACATTAATGGTCGCTCAAAATCTATTTTTTCTATTTGGCAAAAAATGCAAACCAAAAACATTCCTTTTGAGGAAGTTTATGACCAATTTGCAATACGAATAATTTTCGACCCAAAAGAGGGAGAAGATGAAAAAACCAAATGTTGGAATATTTATTCAACTATTACTGATATTTACATTCCCCGTCCCGATAGAATAAGAGATTGGATTAGCAAACCAAAAGCCAATGGTTATGAAGCACTACACGCAACTGTTATGGGACCTTCAGGTCAATGGGTTGAGGTACAAATTAGATCGAAACGCATGGACGAAATAGCAGAAAGAGGCTATGCAGCACATTGGAAATATAAAGGAATGAACTCCAAAGAAACAGAACTGGATAATTGGATAAAAAAAATTCGCGAATTATTAGAAAACCCACAATCAGATGCTTTAGAATTTCTTGATGAATTTAAACTTAACCTGTTCACTTCTGAAATAATCGTTTTTACACCTAAAGGGCAAACAAAACAATTGCCAAAAAAAATAACAGCCCTCGACTTTGCCTACGATGTTCATACTGAAATTGGAAATCATGCAATTGGAGCAAAAGTTAATCACAAATTAGTATCGTTAAGCCATGTTCTAAAAAGTGGAGACCAAGTTGAAATAATAACTTCAGAGAAACAAAAACCACAAAGAGAATGGCTTAATTTAATTACAACAGCTAAAGCAAAACATGCAATAAAAAATGCTTTTAAAGAAGAAAGAAAAAAAAATATACTGAAAGGGAAACAAATATTAAATGAAAAATTAAAAGAACTTAAACTTCACCCAACAGCCAATATATATAAAAAACTATTTCTTTATTATGGTACTGAAAACAAAGACTCTATATACAACAAAATTGGAATTCAGGGCATTGATATAAAAAGTTTTAAGAAGATACTCACCAAAAAAAGTAAAAATAAATTTATAAGATATTGGCAACTTCAATCGTATCGTTCAAGTAATCGAAAATTAATTGAAAAAGAAAAATCGCAAGAAAAAAACAAAATTAACATTGATAAGAAAAAACCACTAATTATTAGTGATGATTTTGAAGAAGAAATATATAAAATTGCTAAATGCTGCAACCCTATTCCCGGCGATGATATAATAGGTTATCAAAGTGATAAAAATACAATTATTATTCATAAAACAAATTGTCCAAATGCTATTAAACTAAACTCTAGTTTCGGAAATAAAATTGTTAAAGCTAAATGGACTACTCACAAAGAACTATCTTTTCTGGCTCGAGTAAATATTAATGGATTTGACAAAATGGGCTTAGTTAATAGAATTACAGAAATTATTTCAAAAGACCTAAATGTTAATATGAGAGCAATTAATTTTGAAAGTCATGATGGTATTTTTGAGGGATATATTGATTTATATGTACACAATACAACTGACTTAAACAATTTGATTATGAACCTTATAAAAATAAAAGGAATAGATTCAGTAAAAAGAACTGAAGTTAACGAATAATTTATTATTTTTAATCATTCTAATTAAAATACAAATGTCAGTTATGGATGATAAACTTAATGATAAAGACGTAAAAACTATATTTACCGATTACTTAGAAAAAAACAAACATAGAAAAACACCTGAAAGATTTTCGATTCTAGAAGAAATATACTCTCACGAAGGTCATTTCGATATTGAATCTCTTTATATATTAATGAAAAACAAAAATTACAGAGTTAGCAGAGCAACTCTATATAACACAATTGATTTATTACTTGATTGCAATTTAGTTATTAAACATCAATTTGGATCAAACATTGCTCAATATGAAAAAACGTTTAACTGCAAACAACACTACCATTTAATTTGCACCGAATGTGGAAAAATTTCAGAATTTTGCGATTCTAGATTTACTGAAATATTAAAATCTACAATTAACCCTAAAGAATTTCAAATCAATAGTCATTCTATTTATTGTTATGGAATTTGTGCCAAATGTCAAAAAGTCAAAATTGATTAAAACAATTTGTTCAAAAGATTTATTAACCTGAGTTTATAAAATATTTTAAAGTGCCGTAGATACGTTTTGTTGGCTCACTTTAAAATTCGGGTGGATTAAGCATAAATTTCAGAACTCCTAATCCATAAATTGAATATTTATGGGTTAAGAGTATTTGTTTGTATACTGTATTTATCGCAAATATTCAATAAT
>QMPG01000434.1 GCA_003648455.1 Bacteroidota bacterium | reverse complement strand
GATAGATAGTGGGGCGCAAAGTGGGAAACCCCGATTTAGTAATACCCAAATTTGGGGTTAATGAAATTCCCAAATTTGTTGGTATTACTTAATCGTAGAAAATTAATGAATTTTCCGGGTTAAATTGTTATCTTTACTTTTTTTACTTTAAGCATTTTTAAAATTATCGACAAATGAAAAAATTACAACTTTTAATAATATCAATAATTGTTTCGTTAACTATAAACGCCCAAAATGTTGGACAAAAAGGAGGACTAATTAAAAATTATATTGATATTAATGGAAACAAACAAGGTTTTTGGCAGAAAACTCATTATAATGGTAAACTCAAATACGAAGGTGTATTTAAAAATAATAAGCCTGTTGGAGATTTTAAAAGATATAACGAAAAAGGTGAATTAATTTCAATTCAAAATTTTAAGGAAAACAATAATCAATCATCAGTTACTTTTTATGATGTTTTTGGTAAAGTTGAAGCAACCGGATATTATTATAATAAACAAAAAGACAGTGTTTGGAATTATTATGAGAACGATACCATTCTAATATTACAAGAAAATTATTATAGAGGGAAAAAGAATGGTTTAAATACTTTTTATTATAAAAATGGTAATATTTGCGAAATCGTTAATTGGAAAAATGGTGTTAAAAATGGTGAAAATAAAAAATATTACCTTAATGGAAAATTAAGAATTGAAATGAATTATAAAAATGGATTGTGTGAAGGGAAATTTGCTTCATATAATGATTCAGGGCAACTATTAATTAAAGGTTTTTATGCAAATGATTTGCGACAAGGTGAATGGGTTTTTTATAATCAAGACGGTACTATTAAAGAAGTAGTGAATTATGAAAAAGGAGTACCTGACAACAAAGAAGAAATTGAAAAAAAAGAGACAAATGAGTTAAATTCTTATGAGAAAAATAAAGGCAAATTTAAAGAACCTAAAGATCAATTAGAAGATATGTTTAATAATTAATCTTATCTGATAAAAATTTAAATAAATATTAAATTATTAATGATATATAAGTTTTTATATAAGATATTATTATTTTTAAGTGCAATATTGTTATTTTCAGCCTGTGAAGAAAATACATTATCGGTTGATGATAGCTATAAATCTGATTATCAATATTTTCCTCTAGAAGTAGGAGCTTGGGTTATTTATGATATTGAAGACATAAATATTGATGAGCCTTCTGCCGTTTTTGATACAAATTATTATCAAATTAAAGAACTTGTTTATTCTTCTTTTATAGATGAAACAGAAAATGAAACATATTGTATTAATCGATATTTAAGGCAAGACACATCATCATTGTGGGAAATTAAAGATGTTTGGACTGCTCAGTTCATAAATCAAACGGCTCAAAAAGTAGAGGAAAATATTAGATATGTAAAACTCTCGTTTCCATTAAAACTGAATAAAACATGGAACGGAAATTTATATAATATGCTCGACACATTAAATGAGTATAATTACCAGTTAACTCAACTCCATGTTGAAGAAGTGATTAATAATTTTACTTTCGATTCTGTTTTAACTGTAACGCAAATACTCGATACAAGCTTAATTCACAAAGATTATTGTATTGAAAAATACGCAAAAAATATTGGCTTAGTATACAAAAAAGATATTAGAATATTATCAAATCAATCAGGTTTTGATCCGTCAGTACCAATTGAACATAGAATTAAAACAGGAACAATTTTTACTATGAAAATATATGATTATAGTAATTGTGAGTAAGTTTTCGTTTTTCATAATTGAGAGAATATAATTAACATGCACAAATTTCATAAAGTTATTTTATCATTTTTAATTTTTAGCAGCTTTAATAGTTTTGCTCAGGTTTCGCCAGACAAGTATGTTATTTCGTTTACCGATAAAAACAATAATCAATATTCTGTAAACCGACCAAATGAATTCCTATCGCAAAGAGCAATAGACAGACGAATAAAACAAGGCATAAACATTGTTGAGAATGATTTGCCAATCACATCATTATATGTTGATAGTTTGCAAAAGCTGGGACTGACAATTTTAAATAAATCAAAATGGTTTAATTCGCTTACAATATTTTCGACAGATTCTTTATTGCTAGACACAATTGAAAACATATCATTTATTAAGAGTATAGCAAAGTCTTCATCAATACATAAAAAGAATACCAATTACAATAAGTTTTTTAAACAGAAAAGCAAAGTTGATAATAACTCTTTAAATACTAGAGTTGTAAATAGTAAATATGGATATGCTACAAACCAAATAACTATGTTGAATGGCCATGTTTTGCATAATAATGGCAATCAGGGTCAAGGAATGCAAATAGCAGTAATTGATGCAGGCTTTTTTCATGTTAATTCACTGCCGGCTTTCGAAAGTTTATTTATTAATAATCAAATACTTGGCACAAAAGATTTTGTAGATGGTGGCAATAGTGTTTATGAAGACCACTATCATGGTATGGCGGTTTTGTCAATTCTTGCCGGTAATATTCCTTATACCTATATTGGGACAGCTCCAAGTGCACAATATTGGTTGTTGCGAAGCGAAGATGCTTCTTCTGAAAGTTTAATTGAAGAAGAAAATTGGGCTTCAGCTGCTGAATTTGCCGATAGCGTTGGTGCTGATATTATTTCTTGTTCGTTGGGTTATTCCGTTTTCGACGATGTTTCGCAAAATCATACTTATGCTGATATGGACGGCAAAACAACACGAATATCAAGAGCTGCAAGTATTGCTGCAAGCAAAGGAATTTTAGTTGTAAATAGCGCCGGTAATGAAGGAAACAAATCGTGGAAATATATTACTGCTCCATCTGATGCTGATAGTATTTTGTGCATTGGTGCTGTTAATGAAGATAGTGTTTATGCTTCATTTAGCTCAGTAGGTCCGACTTATGATGGCAGAATTAAACCCAATATTGTAGCGCAAGGAGAAAATACAGTTTTTCAAGCCGGAGATGGTAATTTTTATCAAGGTAACGGCACATCTTTCTCAACTCCCATAATTGCAGGTTTGGCTGCTTGTTTATGGCAAGCTCATCCAACAGTTAATAATATGCAAATTTTTAATGCAATTGTTCAAAGTTCAAATCAATATCATAATCCTGATAATATTACCGGATTTGGAATACCTGATTTTGAAAAAGCCAATCTTTTTCTTGACTATACCGATTCAAAAAAAGAAAATATTATTAGTGTTTACCCAAACCCGTTTATCGATGTTCTAAATTTTGATTTCTATTCTGTTGATAATAATAATATTGAAATAGAATTATACAATATTTTAGGACAAAAAATTTTATTTAATAAACATAACTTAACCTTCACTTCTTATAATAAAATTCAAATTAATTTTAGCGAACTTGATAATGGAATTTATTTCCTTAGAGTATCTTCAAAAGGTAAATTCTATACAAAAAAAGTCATTAAACAATAAACTTAGTTCATAAAGTTGAAAGTTGAGCTTTAGCGAAATCCCGATACTTCAGGATTGAAATTACAAAATATTATTTATTGCAATTAACCCGCTTTATTCATGCAAAAACGAAGTGAATTGTATGAATGTGTGATAGATAGTGGGGTGCAAAGCGGGAACCGAACCGCCAGCTGGCGGTGAGCTCACGCAAGTAAACCCCGATTTAG
>QMPG01000433.1 GCA_003648455.1 Bacteroidota bacterium | reverse complement strand
TGAAACACTTCTGCATCTCAAATTATGCGCCTTTGCCCAGCGTATGCCTCCCAATGCAAAATTTATCCTTTTATTAAAAATACATAGTTGCACAACTGCCTGATAACGCTACTGCTGAGCTTAGTTTACCCTGAACTTATCGAAGGGAAGTATGGTGTCGTTCAACAATGCACATAAAAACCGTAGGTGCTGCGCACTACGGAATTTTTATATGCTTGGGTGTTGTGGTGCCGCTATTTATCTAATATCTGTTTCACCTTTTCTTTTAATACTTTTTTGTCCGGAAGATATAACTGATATTCACCTATTGCTAATTTGTTTGAAACACTTGCCGTTGCATATTCAACAAAAATATCATCTTTTTCAGATGCTAATATTATTCCTATTGTTTCATTATCAGTTTCATTTATAACTTCTTTATTAAAATAATTCAAATAAGTAATCATTTGTCCTACATCTTTATGCTCTACTTCATTAATTTTTAAATCAATCAAAACAAAACATTTAAGAATGTAATTGTAAAACACTAAATCAACAAAATTATGTTTATTTGCCAAAGTTATTTTATACTGTCTTCTGACAAAAGCAAAGCCTTTTCCTAATTCCAGTAAGAAATGTTGTAAGTTATCCAATAACTTCTTTTCTAATTGGGTTTCTGTTAGAATTTGATTTTGAGGAACGCCAAGAAATTCAAAAACATAAGGTTCTTTTATCAATTCGTGTTCATTTTCAGGATTATAACCTTGTTTTGAGAGTTTTAAGATTTCATCTTTGTTTTTACTTAAAGCAATTCGTTGAAATAAGCCTGTTTTCTTTTGTCGTCTTAATTCTCTGATGCTCCAATTTTCAATTATTGTTTGATTTTTATAAAATTCTCTTTCAACATCATCTTTTATTTTCAAAAGTTCGTAATAATGCGACCAACTCAATAAGTGTGACGCTGTCACACCTTTTGGATATTTGATATAAAACAGTCGCATATAAACAATATTGCTTCTGCTAAATCCTGTTCCGTGTTGTTAAATCTTTTGAAAGTTTATCTAATAATTTTTTGCCGTATTCTGCTTTAATATTTCCTTTTTGTTCGAACTCAACAATATATTTTCCTGTTTGCCAATTAGAAAGTGTTAATTCATCATTAATGGCTTTAAAAGCTCTTTGTTTTGCCTTTATGAAATTTTGACTTATTTTTTCAACAAGTTCTTTATATTCTCTATTCTTAAACAGTTCAATCATATTTTATTTTTCTCCCAATAAGTGAGATACTGTCACACTTATTTGTTTATTGTTTATTTCATCACAAAAATAAAAGAATAAATGTTATTATTAATAAATATTTTTGTGAATTCATATTTTTATTTTCCTTTATCTGTTTCGTTTTTCACTAATGCACCACAACGGTGGCAATATGAAATTTTGGGCATTTTGAAACTCCAATCTTTCAACTTACTACACCGTTTATTTATTGCTAATACGTTCATGTTTATTACTTTCTGCCCAATTTTTTATTTCGTGTTATCGGCTTTTTGTTCTGTTCTTCTTGTCAATTCATTTTCAAGTTCTTCAACCGAAGGTAGTTTTGTTTTAATATCTTCGGGAATTGAATCCGTTAATTTGTATTCTGTTATCCCCATTGGTTTTTTCATGTCTCTGAGGGCGTATTCCACTTCGATTTTGTCCTTTTTCTTACATAGAAGAATACCAATTGATGGATTATCTCCTTGTCTTTTTAGTTGGCTATCAACAGCAGATAAATAAAAGTTCAATTTCCCAGCAAATTCCGGTTTGAATTTTCCTGCTTTTAGTTCTATTACAATGAAACATCGAAGTTCCATATGGTAAAACAGTAAATCCATAAAATAGTCATTATCACTTATTTCTATTTTAAATTGTCTTCCCAGAAATGCAAATCCTTTTCCTAGTTCCAATAAAAATTTGGTGATATTCTTCACCAATTCATTTTCTATTGCTATTTCCAAAGCATCATCATGAAGACCAAGGAAGTCAAAATTATAAGGGTCTTTTAATATTTCGGATGCAAGTTTTGATTGTTCTACAGGAAGTGTTTGTATGAAATTATTGTCAGCAGCACCAAGCCGGCTATAATATTTGTTTTCAATTTGAATTTCCAGGGTGTCTCTGTCCCACCCGTTTTTAATTGTTTCAATGCAATAAAATTCCGCTTCTTCTATATTCTTTATTTTTGTAATAATTAATCGGTTATGTCCCCAAGGAATTTGTGCCACGCTTTGTGGCACAAATTGATATTTTGTTGAATAAAATTTATACCATTGTCTAATGGCATAAATATTCCTGCGGGAGAACCCTTTAACTTCAGGAAATTCATGTTTTAGTTCAATTGCTGTCTGTTCAATGAATTTACTTCCCCATTTTGATTCTTCTTGTTTTTCTGAAATATCTTTCCCAATTTCCCAGTACATTTCAAGAAGTTGAGAATTGATGGAATAAGCAACTTTTCTACGAGCAGCACGAATCTTAGATTTTAATTCTGAAATCCAATTCTTGTATCCTGATAGATTTAATTCTGTATTCATTCTTCAAAGGTAAGACATCTTTATTTTAGTCCTATGATTTTTTCTCAAATTGCCGATAACATTTTGATATTGGTGCTTATTTGGAATTTGATGCTTGATGCTTGGAATTTATTGTCTGATGCCTGGGTTTTGGAATTTCAGCCATCATCCCAACACCTGCCTCAGTACTCCCTCCAGTAACTCATCCAGCTGCTTTTGCTGCTGAGGGTAAGCACCTTGTTTATTTTTATCACCCTGCGCCGGTAGCTGCCCCCGATTTCAAACTGCGGTTTATCAGGCTTGCCTGTTGAACGGATTAACGCCTGCAATTGCGTTCTGCTTAACTTTTCGCTGATAACCTTGCGATACAGCCAATACTGCTTTTCCGACAAGCCGTTTTCATCCACCGGCTCCACCTTACGTATCATGCGCAGCATGCGCACATCGTTGGTGGTATTGTTGTTCAGCAGGTCATCGATGATGCGTTTATCCATGTTCAGCAGGTTGAGCGTATCACCCACGTAGGTTTCATCTGTTGAACAACCGTTATTGGCTGTAAAACCCCGTTCTGCTCAATGCTTGCTTTAAGCTCTTTAATTATCTTTTCCCGAAGCTGCTCGTTACCCAGGCCTAACCTTCCCTGATAGGGTGAATCGTCAATCAACGACAGTTCTATGTATTTAATTATATGCATGCATTAGATGTTTGAACCGGACAGCTAAAAGTAGCAATTTTATAGTTCGGTCATGACCGAATTTAAAAAAAAGAATCATTCTTCAGTCGTCCTCCGACTCCAGATCGGGGGACGACTTCTGCCGGGCAAGGTGAATGCCTTTGGCAAAAGGGACAAACTGGTTCTTTGGGGATTACTTCGGTCGTGCCTCCCTCGCAAATTAGCTACCCTTTGCTTTAAGAAAGCGGGTTCAATCATTCCCGTACTCCAAAACGAAGCCCCTATTTTGCGAGGAGCAAAGCTCCGAAGCAAACTCCCCCAGTGAACGACGAAACCAACAACTAAAAGTAAAAGTAAAACTTTATATCGTGGATTTATTGCCGCCATCACCCTTCGACTCCGCTCAGGATGACAAGCTGGTTACAGCATTAAAACTAAATTACCTC
>QMPG01000432.1 GCA_003648455.1 Bacteroidota bacterium | reverse complement strand
TTACTAAGATTAAATTTAATTTTTTCATGACTTTCAATTTTAAATTAATATTATTTTTATTTTTGTTTCATTATTAATACACCTGCTTTTATAAATACCCTATGTTTTAATATTAAATATTTATTTATAATACGAAATATCTATTGTTAATACTTATTAGAAGTTTTTATTTATTGCACTATTCAACTACTATTGTACGAGTAATTACCGAACAAGCACTAAAATATCCTAATCCTCCATTATCAATATTAGTGATTAAATTTCCTTGTGCTTCATCAAAAAAGCCACCACGCCATCTTGTTTCTGCCAACATTGAGCGAATATAATCAGCATAATCGTCAGTCAACGAATATTTTTTTTCAATAATGATACTTCCTTTTGGGAATTGAATATCTTCGAGTTCAGGAGAAAATGCCTGACTTACATCAATAGTGTTTAATGTATAGTAGAAAACTTTTGCTTTTTTTATAGTATCAGAATTATTACTAATATGAGACCAGTCAATTTCAAGTTCATACATTGCTTGTTCGTTTAAATCATAAGTATTTGCAACCCACGCAATTTTATAATAATTACTTATAGAATCAACTTTACTGTAAGTTAATGGATAAAAAGGTTTTACCGGAATCATTTGAGACTTTGCGAGATAAATTTTTCCATTATAATTAATTTCTAAATAATATGTTTTACCAACAACAGCAATAAATTTATTGTTACTTAAATATGTTCCGTGTTCAGTATCTTTCTCGCTAAAATAATAAACATTGTCGTCATCATATATCTTAATGGAAGCACCGGAGGCAGGCAAAATTTCTTCATTAATATCATTTCGCGGTTTAGATAGTTTAACTTCTTGATTTTTATTTTCATTAGTTATTATTGCCTCAACAACAACAGTGTTAAAATTAGTTTTATCTGTTGTCCAATTTGTTTGCTTTTCACACGAAAACAAAGTAATAATAAGTAATATTAAAAATAATTTTCTCATAATCTAAAATCGAAACTTATAAGTTATTGAAGGCATAAAGCCTAATAAGTATTTTTCTGTTGTAATAATTTTGTCTGTTCCATAAACATTTGCGGGAACAACATATTCACCATTTTTTGTTTTTACTTTATTAAAATTTATTGAAATGGGGTTCTTTCTGTTGTAAACATTGTAAATTGAAAAAATCAGTCTATGTTGAAACCTTTTTGGTTTTTTGTTCAATTTATAATTCATTGCAATGTCAAGGCGATGATAATCAGGCAATCTGTCATTATTCTTGTCTCCATAAAGCGGTATATCACTACCATTATAAGTATAATATCCAATCGGAGTTGTAATTGCAGACCCCGTGTTGTAAACCCAATTTGCAGAAATTCCCAGGCGTTTACTTATTTGGTAAGATAAATAAACTGCAAAATCGTGTGGGCGGTCATAAAATGCCGGATACTTTTTGTTTTCATTAATATCGTTTGTTTGTTTATAAACTCTTGAGTAAGTATAGTTTATCCAACCTACACACCTACCTTTAATTTTTTTTATCATAAACTCAGCGCCATACGACCAAGCTTTCCCAAAACGAAGCTCTCCTTCAATCAATGGATTTAAAAGCATGTTTGCATGAGATTGGTATTCTATTTGATTATTCATTTTTTTATAATAAAAATCACTTGTAAATTCAAAATTTAGATTTTTGAAAAATTTGATGTATCCCAACGTATACTGATGTGCAATTTGTGGTTTTATGTTTGTCCCACTTGGCAACCACACTTCTAATGATGTAAAAGGGCTTATTGAATTAGAAAGCAATTGTATATATTGATGATAAGTGCCATAACTAAATTTAATTGATGATGTGCTGTCAATTTTATATTTGATATTAATTCTTGGGTCTAAATTTACATAAGTACTAAAAACCTTGTTTGTGTCAATTAAAACAGTATCGTTAACATTATAATTATTATCAAAGCTATAAACTGTTGTTGGTCCAATATTTCCGCAGCTTTCAAATCGCAAACCCAAATTATATGATATTTTGTTGCTTATTTTTCGATTACTGGAAAAATACAAAACTAATTTCTCAGATTTAATTTCAGGGATTTTGGGAATATTGGTATTATTCATATTTAAATTCCCCGGATTAAATCTATGTGCATTTAAACTAGCACCAAAACGCAAAGAATGTTTCGGGCTTGAATAATAAGTAAAGTCTGTTTTTAATGAAAGGTTTGAAATTTTCGAAATCCATTTATAGCTTTCTCTTTCTGCTAATGATAAATCATAATTATATGAACTTGTGTATAGAGTTGTATTTGAAAAAAGTTTTTCGCTGTAAATGTGATTCCATCTCAAAGTAGATGTAAAATTACGCCAGTTTATTCCAAAATGAGCAAGCTCTGCATTAATATTCGACAAATTATCTTCACCAAAATAAAAAGTATAAAACAATCGGTTATTTCGATTAAGTTTGATGTTAAATTTTGCATTCAAATCATAAAAATAAAGATTTAAATTTGGTGCTGCTTTTTTATAAATCCACTTTAAATTTGAGTGCCTGTATGATATAAAAAAAGATGATTTTTCTTTTATAATAGGACCTTCGAGAGAAAATCTATAAACTAAAGGATTTAAAACTCCATTTGTTTCAAATTTATTCAAATTTCCGTCTTTTGTTTTTATATCAATAACCGATGACAATCTGTCTCCAAGCGAAACAGGTACATCGCTCTTATATATTTTAATATCTTTAGTTACATCGGGAATTATCACCGAATAAAATCCAAAAAGATGTGCCGGATTATAAATTGGGGCTTCATCAATTAATATTAAATTTTGGTCTTTATTACCTCCTCTTACGTAAAAAAAAGCAGAACCATCGCTAAAAACTTTTATACCGGGGAGTGTCTGTAAACTTTTTATTAAACCTGCACCACCAATAAATTCAGGAATATTTGCTATATTCTTTGGCTTAATATTTAGTTGGCTAAGCTGAGCTTTTTCAATCGCCTCTATATATTCTCTTGTTTCAACTTTTATTTCTTCAAAAATTTCGCTGTTATATTGCAAATTAGAATTAATTTTTATGTTATTATTTAATTCAATATGCTTTCTTTCACGAATATAGCCGATATATGAAAATTCAATATCGTAATTACCTTGAGGAAGTGTTAACGAAAAATAACCATAAGCGTTTGTTATAGTACCTATTTGTGTTCCTTTCAATAATATTGTAGCACCAATAAGGCTTTCGCCGGATTCCCTGTCTTTCATAAACCCACTAATAGTATATCTTTCAATTTTGGGTTTATTCCCTTTATTTGTTGATTTTTTTAAAACTATTTGTTTCTCAACAATTTTATAATCAAGATTAAACTGTTTTGATAATTTTTTTAAAGTTTCTTCAAGAGATTTATTTTTTACTTCAAATGCGACATTGTTTTGTTTAGTAAAAACCTGACTACTGTATGAAAAATTTATTCCCGCCTCTTTGCTTATTGATTGTATAACTTTTTCTATTGTGGAATTAGTTATGTTTACAGATATTTTTTTTGACAAGTCAAGCTCCTGTCCTATTGAATATTGAGCAATAAACAATGTAAGAATAATCAAACACAATCTATTGATAAACACATTATTATTTATATGTAATAAACTTCTCAAATTAGAT
>QMPG01000431.1 GCA_003648455.1 Bacteroidota bacterium | reverse complement strand
TTTACACATCATTATGATAATGATAGTACAGCACAAAAAATATATGATATAACACTTGTTACTACATCAACACATAATTGTAAAGATACTATTACACAAGGAGCAACAATTTTTCCTAACATAAGTTCTGAATTTACTGTAAATACCGAAGGTTGTAATCCTTTAACAGTTACTTTTGGCAATACTTCTACAGGAGTTACAGGCTATGTTTGGAATTTTGGCGATGGCTCAACATCAAACGAAGCTACACCAACTCACACT
Organism: Bacteroidota bacterium; assembly: GCA_003648455.1. The sequence goes on along the minus strand of QMPG01000431.1, from coordinate 3,394 downwards.
TATTTAAACAGCAGTTTTGAAGACGATAGTATTTACACTGTAAGGCTCACAACAACAAATGATTATGGGTGTATGGCAGATTCAAGTATTGATATAACGGTTCATGCAAAACCAAAAGCAGATTTTATTGTTGATAATAGTTCAGGCTGCTCGCCTTATACTGTAAATATGGAAAATAATTCAATAGGAGCAGATTCTTGTTTTTGGGATTTTGGCGATGGAATTACTCTCGATACAATTTTTACAGATACCATGTCGCATAAATATACAAATGATGGAAATGAACAAATAATATTTAATATTCAATTAAAAGTTTTTTCAAACCATGGATGTAGCGATACAATTAGTCAGACGGCAACTATTTACCCAAATATTACTTCAAAATTTGATGTAGATATTGCAGGCTGTAACCCTCATAAAGTAGTTTTTGAAAATAGCTCAGATGGAGCTACAAGTTATTCTTGGGATTTTGGCGATGGTAGTTTTTCAACAAGTGAACATCCCGAGCATGTTTTTTATAATACGAGTAATTATGATGATAAACAATATACGGTAATTTTAACCACACATAATGATTATGGTTGTGTCGCAATGTATGATACAATTATTACAGTTTATGCAAAACCAAAGGCAGAGTTTATTGTTAATAACACTCCATTGTGTTCTCCCGGAACAATAAATATCAGCAATAATTCATTTGGAGCAGATTCTTGTTTTTGGAATTTTGGCGATGATTCTGTATCATACTCAAAAGAAAACACAGTAAGGCATCTTTACAATAATGATAGTGATGATCAGATAATTTATCCAATTCAGTTAATCACATATACTAATAATGGATGTAGCGATACAATTACGAGGAATGCAACAATATATCCTAATATTTCAGCAAAGTTTAGTTCAATAATTTCAGGATGTCATCCATTAACAGTTGATTTTACAAGTCAATCGCAAGGAGAAACCGGTTATTCGTGGAACTTTGGAGATGGTACATCTTCAGGAGAAAAGAACCCTTCACATACATTTTATAACTATAGTAATACCGATAGCGCAGTAAGTAAGGTAACTTTAACAACTATAAACGACTTTAATTGTTCGGCTGTTTACGATACTAATATAACAATTTATCCGGTTCCCGATGCAATTTTTACACTCGACAGCAGTACTGCCTGCTCACCTTTTGATGTTGTTATTCACAACGCATCGCCGGGTGCAAGTCATTATTTATGGGATTTTGGTGATAACATAACTTTAGATACAAACCAAACAGATACATTGCATCATATTTATCATAATTATACACAAGCTCCTGTTTCTCATACTATTAAATTACATGTGAATAATGAGCACGGCTGTGAGGATACTACATCTCAACCTATTTTTGTTTACCCTGAGGTAGTTCCGAATTTTGATGCCGACAATTATTCCGGCTGTCATCCTCTTACAGTTCAGTTTACGAATAATTCAAATAGTGTTGCAACAATATTTAATTGGAATTTTGACGATGGAGTTGCATCCGATTTAAAAAATCCAAAGCATATACTTGTAAACAATACGCAAGACGATAAAATTTATTCTATAAAATTAACAGGCTATTCCGATTATGGTTGTAAAGCTTCGGTAACAAGAGAGATAACAGTTCATCCTATGCCATTGGCAGATTTTGAAATTCATGATCCAATTCAGACATTCCCTGATGCAACAGTTGATTTTATTGATAAAACACAGGAAGGTCAATGGTCTTATGATTGGAATTTTGGTGACGGTTATTCTTCATCGGAACCAAGTCCTTCTTATACTTATTCAACTTGGGGGGTTTATACAGTAACTCTTATTGTAGGGAACAATTATTGCAGAGATACAATAAAAGGATTAGTAACAATAACAGCACCAAAACCAATTGCTCAATTTGCTCAACCCGAATCCGGCTGTCCGCCGCTAACAGTTTATTTTACTTGTGATACGACTTACATAACAAGCTATAAATGGGATTTTGGAAATGGAGTTTGCAGTTATAAAAAGTTTCCAAAATATACATATTATGATTCTGGAGACTATAGAATTGGTTTAACTGTTGAGGGAGATGGCGGTAAAGATTCTACTTTCCAAAATTTAACAGTTTATCGACTTCCACAAGCTATGTTTAGTGTTAGTCCGTCAAAAGTGAAATTAACCGACGATCCTATACATTGTCAGAATATGTCATCAGATAATTCAGTATTTTGGCTATGGAATTTTGGAGATGGATCGGAGTTGAACGATTTTGAACCTCTTTACCAATATACAAGCGAAGGAAAATATGATATATCGTTATACGTAGAAACAGAAGAAGGATGCACTGATACACTTGTGATAGAAAATGCCGTTGAGGTGAAAGATAGTTGTGGTTTAGTTTTTCCAAATGCCTTTACTCCTAGTAAAACAGGACCTTCAGATGGCAGGGATCCAAATGATTTGAGTAATCAGATTTTTTATCCTCGCTATACTGTTGGAGTTGTAGATTATAATTTAAAGATTTTTAATCGTTGGGGAGAACTTTTATTTGAAACAAATGAAATTGATGTTGGTTGGGATGGTTATTATTTGGGAGAACTGTGTAAGCAAGATGTATATGTGTGGAAAGTGGTTGCTAAATGCAGCAATGGTCACGATATAATTAATGCAGGAGATGTAACTCTTATTAGATAGAAAAATAATTATTAATTGTTAATTATTGATTGTTAAATTGTTTAATTGTTAAATTGTTGTTTATTGATAGTCATTTGTTGTCATTAATAGACCTTGCAAGGTCTGAAAGACTTGGAAGCGTCGGGTTTAAATTGATTATTGAGTGTTGATTGTTAAATAGTTGAATTCACTCCGAAAATGTTTCATAGCCGTCATTGTGAGGGAGAAGCCCGAAGCAATCTGTTGATAATAAATATGGTAGGGGTTGTTTCTCTATTAATTGGTAATTGTTTAAAAAGAATAAAATATAAAAAATCATTCTTGTCTGATAAAAAATTATTATTAACTTTAAAATGTTTGAATATACTAATATTTCAAAACAGGTTGTCCTTTCAGGGTTTGTTTTTTTGATAAATATTTTACTATAAACAAATACGTCCTAATGGTGTAATAAAAAAAACACGTAGTGGTGATCTGTTTATAGCACAGAGTTTATAAAATATTTTAAAGTGTCGTAGGTACGTCCTGTTTCAATAATTAGATGGTTTTAAAATTTTAGGACAACAGTAATTGTTAATTGTTAATTATTAATTATTAATTATTATTTGTTAATTTAGTAATGTTTTTTTAGTGTTTAAAAAGAATAAGATATAAAGATTTTAAATGAGGAAAATATCAATAATAATATTAACGAGTGTATTTTTATTAATATCTAAAAAAGGTTTTA
>QMPG01000430.1 GCA_003648455.1 Bacteroidota bacterium | reverse complement strand
ATTCATTGTTGATAAAAACGGTAAAATAAAAAATATTTCAGTTGTAAGAGGCACTGAATGTATGGATATAAATATGGAAGCAATTAGAGTTGTTTCAGAATCTCCTGTTTGGGAACCGGGCATGCAGAAAAATTCCAAAACTAATGTTTCATTTACTATACCAATTAGTTTTCATTTAAAATAACATTGTTTGATATCTATTTTATTATTTAAAATTGGATTTAGCAAGAGCAAATAAAAAATGACAATTTTATTTTGCCTTCTCCTTATTATAGTTTTCACCAAAAAACTATAATAACAACCCTTCTTATTTTAATTTTCAATAATATTTCAAAAAATAAAGGGCTGAAAGTCTTTGAGAATAGAAATGGGGCATCGCCCAAGAAATTGTATATATTAATCGAAAAAGTACCAGTAGTATTAATCGAAAAGTATCCAGTTAATGGAACAAAAATACAACTAATTTTAGAAAGTAGTTGTTAATATTTTGTTCAAGTTTTGGATTGCTTTTTAAAAAGCAATCCAAAACTTGGCGGTCTGATTTTTGATCTTGCCCATTTTTTTATTTTTTCATCCATGCTTACAGAGCTTTGTCAAAGTATTGCAATGTTTCTTTAGTTCTATATGATTTTCCGTTCATGTTTATGATATGAGCTTTGTGAGTAAGCCTATCAACCATTGCTGCCGTTAATATTGTGTCTCCAAATATTTCACTCCAGCGGTCAAAAGACAGGTTAGTGGTTATTATTGTTGATTTTATTCCTGCTCGTAATGAGAGATGTGAGAATAATAATTCGGCACCTTCTTTATCAAAAGATATATATCCAAATTCATCACATATTACAAGGTCATATTTTTCAAAACGATTTTCAAATTGCCTTAAAATTTTTTCAGAACGGCTTTCTTTTATTTGTGTTATCAAACGTGGAACAGTTGTAAAATGAACCTTGAAATCGTTTAAACATGCTTTTATACCAAGACCTATAGCTATATGAGTTTTGCCTGTTCCGGGATTGCCTGCCAAAATTATATTCCTTCCCTGTTTTATAAAATCAAGAGTTTCAAGTTTAGGTAATTTTATTTTGGCATCATCAGGAAGTTCTTCTAATTTTAATTCATCAAGATACTTTTTGTATGGAAACATTGCTTGCCTTATTCTTGATGCTTTTCGGCTCTTTGTACGTGATGTAAATTCTAATTCTAAGAGCTTGTATAAAAACTGATCGTAGTTTTTATCTTTAGTGCTAAACTCATCAAGAAGCAACTCGAAATTTTGGCGAATGCCGGGCAAACCTATTTCTTTTGTTAATGTTTTTATATTATCGTTTATTGATTCCATCTTTCTTTTTTTAATCTAATAAAACACTTAATTCTTTTAACATAGCCTGTGAATGATGATATATTTCATTGTTTCTCTTTTCTTTTTTAACAGGCTCTTTTTCTTTATCTATTACTGACAATATTTTATCTTTACTGATATTTGTCGGTGTTATTTGCTTTACCTTTTTTATTGCTTTTTCTACTGTTTCAAAATTAATTTCATTGTTTTTACAGTATTGCAACAATTCTATAAAATCTTTACTTTCATCTATAAAATATTCTTTATAAATATTTTTTATTTCACAACTTAATTGAGAAAAAACCATAGAGCCTTTTAATGCTCTCGGTTTTCGGAATAATGTTGTCAGGTAATGATTTATATCTAATGACCATGTGTGTGCACCATAACTCCGTACATGGGTACAAACTAATTCTGCATTATAATAAACATCTATTTTTTCTGCAAAAACTCTAACATCAAGCAATTTACCTACAAGAAAATCCGGTACGGAATATCGATTGCCATAAAGGATTATTGTGGAATATTTATCAATTTTCGCATATTCATCTTTAAAACTTTTATAGGGGATTTTGCTTTCATACAGATATAATTTCTCTTCTTTGAAAAGGTCATTTGCTGTTTTATTTTTTAATAATTGCTGAGCTGTATTATTTAATTTATCGCAACTTTTTTGCAAATGTTTGTTGGCTTCTGTTATGTTGGAAAATTTATCTTTAATACAAAACGATTTTCTGCGAACATATTCAACGCTTTTTTCAACATGTCCTTTCTCATTACCTCTACGGATGTTGCAAAAACGAAATCTAAATTTATAATAATTTGAAAGTTCCAATAAGGCTTCTGTTGGTTGCTTTTCTGTCCGTCCAACAAATTTTGCTATTGCTACACGCATGTTATCATAAACAAGTTCTTTATGGACTCCTTGTATATGCGAGAAAAAATCTATATGACTCTGGCTAAAGGCTAAGGTGTCTTGTCGATAAAATAATTTTGCCCAACGATAATTATTATAGGCACTGGTAAAAACTGCCATATTAAATGTTTGTAACTTACCATCTATAAATAATTTAACATCACCCCAATCAAATTCGCAAACTTCTCCGGGTTTATAAATTTGTTTTATAAAACTTTCTTTCCCTAACTCCTCTTTTTTTCTTACGTAATTGCAAATTGTTGTGTAGCCAATATCATAACCTTTTGATAATAAATATTCGTAAATATCTATTTTCTTCATTACTTGCTTGCGTAGGCCTTGATTTATTTTCTGTTTGTTTTGTTTTAAACAAATTTCTATTTCTTCTTCTATATCTTCGGTTAGCTTTACTTTTGTACGTGTTGTTACATCATACTTAGGTCGGCTTGAAAGTCCTTTTTCCAAGTTTTTCAAAACTTGAGAAGTGCCCGTCTTTTGTTCATGTTTTCTTATGTAGCTTCTTACAGTTTTGCGACTTATTTTTAATTCTCGGGAAATTGAACTTTTACTTTTCCTATCTCTATAATACATTATCAATATCGAATTTTTATCTACCATGTTTATCATTTTTTACCCTGTTTTAAAAAAAACGAAGGTCGTTAAAAATTTTTTTAGGTGGATACTTTTCGATTAATAGAGTGGGTAATTTTCGGTTAATATATACAAAAAATAAGCAAAAATGAGTTGAGTGCTTTTTTCCGTAGTCCTAATCATAGGTCCTATAGAGATTTTAAAGATCAGTATCTAAGAAATTTCCTTAATGCATTGCAAAAGAAATACAAGACTATGCTAGAAAACAATTCATAGTTAATTTATATCAATAAAATTCAATTTTAGGAGGACAGTCTCATGCACCTACCCTTTTACAATTAAAACAAATAGAATATTTGCAAAATGTCAAAAAAGATTAAAGACCAACAAAAAATTTCCTGCGATAAGCTAACGTCCTCAGTTCTCAATAAATTTGAAATTACAGAGCTAAATCCTATGCAGGAAGAAACAAGTAAAACAATACGAATGAAGCCGGATGTGGTATTACTTTCACTAACGGGAACTGGTAAGACTCTGTCCTTTCTATTGCCATTAATAGAAACACTTGATATGAACTGCACAGAGATTCAAATTCTTATACTTGTTCCCTCGCGTAAATTGGCTCAACAAATTAAACAGGTAAGCCGAAAAATAGGATCGGGGTTTAAGCTAAATGCCGTATATGGTGGACGTGCCGGTTCGCTTGATAAGATTGACTTAACCCGGAAAATTCATTAATTTTCTACGATTAAGTAATACCAACAAATTTGGGAATTTCATTAACCCCAAATTTGGGTATTACTAAATCGGGGTTT
>QMPG01000429.1 GCA_003648455.1 Bacteroidota bacterium | reverse complement strand
AGGGTTGGGCTGTTCGCCCATTAAAGTGGCACGCGAGCTGGGTTCAGAACGTCGTGAGACAGTTCGGTCCCTATCTGTTGTGGGCGTTGGAAATTTGAGAGGACCTGACTCTAGTACGAGAGGACCGAGTTGGACAAACCGCTGGTGCATCTGTTGTGCTGCATAAGTGCATCGCAGAGTAGCTATGTTTGGAAGAGATAAGCGCTGAAAGCATCTAAGCGCGAAGCTCACCTCAAGATGAGATTTCCTTTAAGGGTCGTTAAAGACTATGACGTTGATAGGCTGCAAGTGTAAAGGTAGCAATGCCAAAGCTGAGCAGTACTAATTACCCGTAAACTTTTTTTACCTGAGGATATAGTTTTCTTTTAGTATGTCATTAATTTATTTATAAATTTAAGGTGACTATTGCGACGGGGTTCCACCTCTTCCCATTCCGAACAGAGAAGTTAAGACCGTCAGCGCCGATGTTACTGCATTCGCGGGAAAGTAGGTCGTTGCCTTTTTTTAAGCCTCAATCATTTGATTGGGGCTTTTTTATGCCTAATTTTTAACTTAAAGAATTTTTGGAGATGTTATTTTCCTGTTTCTGAGTATGATATATATACAGTAGTATAAACGGTAACAAAAACTGATAAGAAGCAACGTTTACAAACAGATGGATTAGTTGGCTTTATCCCACATTAGAAACTGCAGCCGAAGGACTGAACATCAGATTAGTTAGCGTGAGTGTAAGCAGTAACTTGCAATCGTCAATTTTTCGCAAAAGTAATTCATCATATTTTCGCAAAAGTAATGTATATATTAACTGAAAAGTACCCACCCTATTAATCGAAAAGTACCCACCTAAAAATAAATTGAACGTCCTTTGTTATAGTTTTAACAAAAGGAAAAAAATGATAACAATGGTGGATAAAAACAGGATTTTAATAAGCCGGTATCGTGAAGGCGAAAGTATAAGCAGTATAGCTCGATGCTTAAAAATAAGTCGAAAGACAGTTCGTAAATATATTGAAGAGCATGAACAATTATACGGCAAGGAACATGCTAAAATCTTTATTGAGAAAGGATTATCAAGCAAACCTCAATATAATAGTTCAACTCGAACCAGGCAAAAATTAACAGCAGAAATTAAAGAAAAAATTAAATTTTGTTTAGAAGAAAATTTAAAAAAACGCAACAGCGGACTTCATAAACAACAGATGAAAAAGATAGATATTTATGAATATTTATCAGAGAAAGGATTTGAAATAGGCTATACAACAGTATGTAATTACATAAGAGAAAAAGAGAAAAAAGGTAAAGAGAGTTTTATAAAACAAGTTTATTCTCCCGGGATTACAACTGAATTTGATTGGGGAGATGTAAAATTATATATAGGCGGAAAATTACAGACATTAAACCTTGCTGTTTTCACAAGTGCATACAGCAATCATCGTTGGGCAAAATTGTTTTACAGGCAAGATACATTAGCATTCGGTCAAAGTCATATAGATTATTTCAGCCGGTTGCAAGGTGTTCATAAAGAATTAGTTTATGATAATATGCGTGTTGCCGTGCGAAAATTTACAGGATATAATGAAAAAGAACCAAGCGAAGCTTTGCTTGAACTCTCGAACTATTATAAATTTGATTTTCGGTTTTGCAATGTCCGCAGGGGCAATGAAAAAGGGCATGTTGAAAGAAGTGTGGAATATGTTCGCAGAAAAAGTTTTTCCGGAGAAGTTCATTTTTCAACTCTTTATGATGCAAATAATCATCTTTTTCAAGTTTTAAAAAAACTCAATAATAAAGGACAACAATTATCCGGAAATAAAACAGCAAGTGAACTTTTTGAAGCTGAAAAACCGCACTTGTATAAAACAGAAATACCCTATAAATGCTTTAAAGAAGAGTTTGCGAAAGCAGATAAATATTCAACGGTAATCCTTTACGGAAACCGTTATTCCGTTCCGGATTTTCTTGTGGGAAAATTAATCAATATTAAAGTTTTTGCAGAGAAAATTGATCTTTATTATAACAATGAATTTCTGTGCAGCCATATACGAAATTACGGAGCACACACATGGACAATGAATATCAATCATTATCTGACAACACTTTTTCAAAAACCCGGAGCTTTAAGAGGTTCATCGGTATTAAGCCAAACCGATGAGAAAGTAAAAAAACTTTATAAAGAATATTTTTCGGATAACAGCAAAGATTTTATTGAGCTGTTACAATATTGCAAAAATAAATCTTTGGCTTGGGAAACGGTTGAAAAAGCCGTAAATCGGCTGAAACAAATCAGCCGGACAGATATTAACAAAGACAAAATACTTGCTGTTATGAGTAAAGAAAAAGATCCTGAAATAAACAAAAATACCGAAGATGAAATTTACCTGTCATCTCAAGCAGTATTAAAAGAATTAGCAACAATTTTTAATTAAAAGAAAAAAATAATGAAAGATATAAACGAAAAAATAATATCCTTAACAAAAGAAATCGGACTGCCCGGAATACGTCAAAATTTTAAGATACTTACAGAAGAATTTACCGGAAAGGAAAATGAATACAATCAATTTTTACTCAATCTTTTAGAGCTTGAATTTGCGTCAAGATTAAAGAGCCGGAAAGCCTCACGAATACGTCAAGCCGGTTTTCCGTATAAGAAATATCTCGAAGAATTAAAGCAAGAAGAATTGCCGTCGGAAGCACAAATAAAACTATCAGAATTAGAACAACTTGAATTTATAAAACAAGGAAGGAATATCATTTTTGCAGGCAATCCCGGTACAGGCAAAACACATGTCTCCATAGCTTTGGGCATAAAAGCATGCACAGAGAATTATAAGGTGCTTTTTACAACTGTTCCCAGACTTATAACAAAAATAAAAGAAAGTCGTTCAGAAAAAACATTAAGGCAATTAGAGAACCGTTTTGAGAAATATGATTTAGTAATATGTGATGAGTTCGGTTATATCTCATTTGATAAAGCCGGAGCAGAACTGTTGTTCTCGCATCTGTCTTTGAGAGCCGGAATAAAATCAACAATTATAACTACAAACCTTTCATTTGACAGATGGAATGAGATTTTCGGCGACACGATATTAACGGCAGCCATGGTTGACAGATTAACACATAAAGCACATATTGTAAATATGAACGGAAAATCATACAGAACAAAAGAAACAATAGCACTTCGACAAGTTCGACAAATATGAACAGGAAAATAAAAAATAGGGAAAGAGCAAAGATTAGAGACCCAAGTTTTTTGCCTTTTTCTCTCATTTTTTAAAAAATGAGAGAAAAAGGCAAAAAACTTAAATAAAATTACAATTAGTTTTCAAATATTAATTGTATTTTTGTTACTCTAAACCGGATACTTTTCAATTAATACAACCGGTAACTTTTCGATTAATATATACATTTAACCCTGACAGGGTTCGGGACCAAGAAAATCTTGAGGTCATCACCAACCCTGACAGGGTTCGGAACCCTGTCAGGGTTTTACGGTTTTAAATATCCGGCAGGGAAAACGCTCAGCACCTTGAAGGTGCTGAGCGTTTGAGACATCCTTCCGGCTGTATCTGCGGTTTTTTTCTTTTTGTTGCTTCGACATGCTCAAAATTGGTGCCTTCGACAAGCTCAGGCACCGCAGCCTCCAGAGAGAACCGGTAGCTGAGCCT
>QMPG01000428.1 GCA_003648455.1 Bacteroidota bacterium | reverse complement strand
GGAAAGCAAAGGAAAGAGTCGGTTTAATAGGACTAATTTCTTTTGAAATTAGTCCCATCATGGCTGTTATTGTTTTTGTCCAGATTGAAAATTCAAAACTGTTTATCTCAGTTCATTGTTAGGTGCTGGCTTTTCATATTATTTTTGCATTTATTAATCCATCCAGAAAAAGTTTAAATTTTTCAAACTCATTTATTATCATTTCAGAATTTTTCATTCTTAATCCTGATTTTCGTTGAACAATAATTTCACTATCTATAGTTTGAATATTATAGGTGCGATATTTGTCATTTATCAATTCCTTTCTTAATTCCACATTCTCAAATATTTTAGGCAAATATCTTTCAATATTTCTACTTGCTTTCAACCCAATTACTTTGTCAAATTCTTCATATTCTGTTCTTGATAAATTATTGCCAAATATTTTATCTAAAAAATCCTTTCTCCAAATTGATAATTCAATTTTATCTCTTGTAGGTTTTTTTGTAGCAATTGTAATATTGCAAAAAAAATCCTTAATAAAAAGTTCAGCATCTGCAATCCCACTATAAATTCTAATAACTAAATGTTTATAGGGAACATCTATCTTAAAGTGGTAAATCCCTTCTGTTGCTACACCAAAATTTTGGGTTTGAATGGGCATTTCAAAAGTACCATTTAAAATTTCAGTTGCTTCAATCCATAGTTTAACAAGATTTGTTTCTGTTACATCCATTTACTATTTAGTTTTTTTTAGCTTGCACCTACGGTGAGTATATAAGGCGTTGGGCGTTTTGAAACATCTATCTTTCAATTTACTATGCCGTTTGTTTATTGTTATATTGCTCATATTTAGCGCTATCCGCCAAATTTTTTATATTACGTGTTGGTGGTTGTTATTATTCAAGCCAAAATTCATTATCATTTGCTAAAAATTCATTTGTCTTAAAATTATAAATAAAATTCCCCTTTTTCTCATATTTATATGAAAATACAGCAATATTTATTTTTCCGAAAATTTCATTATTCTCGAAACTTATAAATTCAACACCCTTTGTTTCTATATAATTGTCCTCTTTATTATTTTCTATTTCAAAATTATTCTTTAGGAATTCCGCATATTTCTTTTTAAAATCCATTGTCAAGTCTTTGCGAATAATTAGTTCTCCATTTTCTGTTGATTGAATAAAAATAAAATCGTCTGACCAACCTGAGCCTCTAACGCAATTAAGTAGATTATAAGTAATAATATAGTCTGTAACCTGATCTTGATTGAAATCAACTTCAATAACATTTTGCATGTCCGAATGCATTGGATATTTACCATTCTCATAAAGAACCATCATTTTGTCAAAGTTTTCGCAATCAGTTTTGGATACATAATCATGGATTGAATTTTCGATCAAAACTTGTTCCCAATCAGAAAAAGCCTTTATAAGTTTCTCACTATTTTGATGTTCACTTATTGGAATCAATCTTGTTTCTATGATTTCTTTTTCCTGTAAATCAACATTTTTATTTTGTGTTTGACTTATAGAAATGCTACTGTTAATCAGAATTAATGACAGGAACACTATCATTGTGGGAATTTTTTTTGTTTTCATAATTTTAAGTTTTATTGTTAAAAAGTGTTTGTGTTCTTTAATAACCACCAACGTTTTGTATAAGAATAGTAGCCGATTTCGGAAGTAGTATTTTTCAATTTACTACTAATGTTAATGCGGACTATAATGTTCATATTTACCTTTATTTCGGCTATTATTTTTATACCTTGTTGTATGCTGGCTTTCATCTATTTAAAGGTTCAGAACAGTATAAAGTTGGTGTCTTATGTTTCCTTTTCGGATAAGCGTTTTTTCTTTCTTCAACTGTTGCATATTCATATATAGTATTTCTTAATTTTCTATAATCAATTATGTTCAATATGATGTCTCTTAATACATGGTCAAGTTTTTGAAAATTAATGTACCTTTCTGTTGAGTTTTCTCCAAAAATTCCGTTATGAACTGCATCGTGTCGTTCTTTATTTACTAAATTTTCTATATTCTTATTTCTTGGTATACATCCAAATTCAAGTAAATCATACATTTTCTGGACAGTACTATTTTTTCTGCGATTAATATCTCCAATTTTTGATTTAAATATGTCGTAAGCATTTTTATTCGTTGAGTTAATTTTTGATTTATTGGAATCTAATATTTCGATAAGAGAAGGTTTTATTGTTTCTTCCCAAATATTATTGTCTATCAAATTTTCATCAAATTCACTAATAGTCTTTTGATAGTTAGAACTAAGCTTTTCAATAGCATTAATTAAAATTGAGTAAGCTTGTTGGATTCCTGAGGTTGTAAAAGCCGAATTTATTGAAGAAACAATAGAAGTTAAGTCTAATTTTTTGTCATTATGATAATAAAGGTTAAAACATTTAAAAAAAGCTTCTTGAAATATTTGAGAACTATAAGAATGATGTTTGTTTATAGGAATATAACTACTTAAATTTGAATTTTCAGTTTTATTAAATGAGTAAATATATACTATATGAGCATCTGAACCATCAGTTTGATAAAAGTCACCAGTTAATTCCTTTTTGATTTTTACTTGCCCACCATTTAATAATGACAGAAAACCAATAAGCTGAGAACGAAAGGCTAAGTAATGATTATAGGTTAATCTTCCATATCCACCGTTTTTTGTAAAATCAATTTGGATGTTGTCACTATCATTAGCTCTAAGGAAAATTAGATGAAAATAATTTTGTTCGTAACCATCCATTTGTAAACACATAGAACAACTTGTGTGGTCAAATTCCACACCATTAAATTCATTAATTTCTCCATATCTTCTATACTTTTTAACATCAGTATAGTCAGAAAATTCAGTTTTAAATCCATCTAATTCTAAATAAAAAATAGATTGCTCTCTTTCGTTTTCATTTTCTGGTGGATTTCTATCTTGTTCTGTAAGTTTGATATAATTTCGACATACAAACCTAGCTTTGTTGTTGTTATGCTCGAATAATGTAAATGTTAAGTCTTTAATTTCAATTAGATAGTTTTTTTCAGTTATTCCTTCTAGATTAAACCATTTTGAAAAATCTCCGTCTTCAAAAAACTTATCTTCTAAAAAAGTTTCCAAAAAGTAAACTCCATTTTCTTCAAATACAAGAGCAAAAGAGAGTTTACATTCTTTCTCTTTTTCAATTAAGTTACCTTCCAATATTGTGTAAACGTGATTCAATTTTGTTCCTTTTTTTTAGCTTGCATACAACGTTTATGTAATCAACACATACTGTTTATACGATTATAGCAACAACTTCCGTAACTTACACTTAATAAGTCCGAAAGGATAACGAATTTATTCAAAAACAAGTTTAGATTTTGCAAAACTATGGGTTCCATAATTGTATCTGTTGCAGCCGGGTTTAAACAAACCCGAAAGTTACGGATAATTTTAATGTGTTTCATCCCTCCATCAACTTCTTCACCGACATGCTGTGGGCTTTGATAATTCCTTTTTCGGTGATAATGCCCGTTTAACATAAAGGTGCTTGTTGTTATAAACGTTTTTGAAAGAAGTGCTAAAAATATGTCTTTACGGCAAATTCAAATTGTTCTGTAAAAATCTTTTTAAAAGCGGTTATGTTATTTTGCTCATAAAACAACAGCAGGGCTTTTTTGTAAGCTACACTGTC
>QMPG01000427.1 GCA_003648455.1 Bacteroidota bacterium | reverse complement strand
AGTTTTCAAATCGCAGTAAATTGGAAAAAGAAATTATTAATTACATTAAGATGATTATGGATATTGAAAAAGAAAATTCTATATGTTATACTGCTTATGATATAAAAGAACTTCTTCAAAACAATTATACTAAAAGTGATTTGTCTGGAATATCAAAAATATTAAAAAGTAAGTGGGGATTAAAACCTTCTGAAAATTCGAACGGATATTCAAGATATTTTTTATGTTCAGATGGAACTACACGTTTTGAAAAGGCAAAAGGACGATACTATGAATTTACTAAAACATTTATTAAAAAATATTTCGATGATTTTGATGACATATAGTTTAATCTCTTTACTAGTAAAGAAAATACTGTCATCATTTTGTCATCATTTTGTCATCAAAAAGTTTGCTGATGAAAGAAAAAAAGAATTTTGTCATCGATTTAAAAAGTGATGACACTCTTGATGACAGGTAATCGATTGACAATCAACGCCTGTCATCAATTCATCAATTTCATCAGTATTTTTAACCTTTAAGCAAAAAAAATTATGAACTGTAAACAAGCAAATGAATTATCAATTATTGATTTTCTGGTAAAACAGAATGTTCATCCAAAAGAAAAATCAGGAGGAAAAAACTTTTATTTTTCTCCTTTTAGAGAAGAAAAACATCCTTCATTTATTGTAAATTCATCTAATCAATGGCATGACTTTGGTTCAGGAGAACATGGTACTTTAATTGACCTTGTTATGAAATTAAATAATTGTTCAGTAAATGATGCACTTAAGTATATCGAAAATTCTTCATGTTCTTTTTCTTTTCACAAGCAAAATTGTGTCGAAAAATCAAACATAAAAATTAGGCAAGTAAAACCCTATGTTACACATAAAGCATTACTTGATTATTTAAAATCAAGAGCAATAGAACCAAACAAAGTAAAAAATGAAATAAAAGAAATATGGTATACCAATGGCAATAAAATATTTTTTGGCATTGCTTTTAAAAACAACCTTAACGGTTATGAAATAAGAAATAAATTTGACAAAAGATCAATAATAAAAAAAGATATTACATCCATTTACAACGGTGCTGACAGGATTGTAATGTTTGAAGGCTTTTTTGATTATTTGTCATATTTAATGCTTGGATGGAATAAAGTTCAAACCGATTATTTAATTCTTAACTCAACAGCAATGTTTGAAAGATCTATTCCAATCCTAAAAAAATATAAAGAAAAATACTCCTACCTTGACAATGATAAAGCAGGGAATGACTGTTTTGAAAAGATTAAAAATGAAGTTCCCGGCTTAATCAATCGCTCTGATTCATTCTCGCATTATAATGATTTGAACGATTATTTAATATATCGAAAACGGCTTGAGCGGTAGGGTATTTCAAGATGTGTTTTTGTTGCACAAAAACATCTTGCTTTATTTCGTAAACTCATAAAGGAAATCTCGTAAACTCGATTTTATGCCACGCAAAAAACAAATAATTACACGCTCTGAATACATCTCTTTCAGAGTAAGCAATATTGAAAAAAAAGTTATTGAACTTACTGCTAAAGATGCAGGTTTAAATTCAAGCACTTTTGTGAGAAGAGCTGCTTTGAACAAAAAAGTAGTAGTTCGCTTTACACCCGAAGAGCTTCAAATTTATAATGACTTGCAAGCATATCATAGAAATTTTAAACTAATTGGTAATTTAATACGTGGCAATAGCTTTGATAAAAAAGCTAGAATACAAGAAGAATTATTTATAGTAATGGATTTGATTAAAAAACATTTAAAGCTTTTTGAAATATGATTGGTAAAGGGAAAAGTATTTCTTATGCAGGAAATGCTATTGATTATGCTAGAAATAAACCAGAAGCAAATGAGCTAAGTCGTAATTTGGTTGTTGGTGAAACAGGAAAAGAAATATCAAATGAATTTAGAATTTTTCAAAGATTAAACACAAGATGCAAAAGAAATTCCTTTTCATTTGTTATTAGTCCAACAATTGAAGATAGCAGACAAATGAGCAAAAAGGACTTTGTAAATATTACCAAAGAATTTTTAGAAGAACATGAACTAGACAACAATCAATATGTTTCATATCTGCATAGCGATAGAGATCATATACATATTCACATTATTGTTAATCGTATTAATATAGATGGAAAGGCTAAAAAGGATAACTACATAGGTAAAAAATCACAAAAGATTGCTGAGAGAATTGCTATTAAAAGAAACCTTACTACTGCTAGAGAAATACAACTTAATAATGAAAAACAGCTAAAGGATATTGTTGAAAAAGCACATAAAAATGTTATTGGCCAAAAACCGAAAGATATTAATCAGTATGCTGATTTGATGAAAGAACATAATATTACTACAAATATGAAGCATGCCAATAATGGGAAATTGGTAGGAATAAGTTTTGAATTTGGTAATAAAAAAATAAAGGGAAGTGCTGTAAATAAACTTATGAGTGCGATGAATTTACAAAAAACCATAAATAAGAACTTAGAAAAGACTATAAGTAAAAATTTTGAAAAAACGACAAGTAAAAAAATAGAAGAAAATAAAGATATAAATATTAACAATGATTTTAGTTTACATATATAAAAAGTAAGAATGTATACAAATATAAAAATATACAACTATACAAAGTATATAAATTTACAAAGTAAATAAGTATAAAAAAATACAAATAAACATTAAAAAGAAAGATTATAATTATGACAGAAAATTTATCACAACGAAAGTTATTAGAGATTCTTACACATGAAATAGAAGTACTTAGAATAACAAGTAAGAATATTAATGAAGTTGCACCGGTTATTGCCGAAAGACTAAATGAATTGAAAAATACAAAAATAGTTGCCAGAGTTGAGCTAACTGAATTAAAAGCAATTCTATTGGAATTTCAAAATTCATTAAAAAAACAAGTTACTATTCCTAATTGGTTTTTAATCTTTGTTTCCATTATAGTATCAATTCTTTCATTACAAAGTATTTGGTTATACGCAAAATTTTTTGGTTAATATTCATCATTTGATAAAAGGCACATCCCGAAAAAAAATCGGGAAGAGCCTTTTATTTATTAAATACTAAGTACTTTTATTTTACACACGAACTTTCCGAATCCTATTAAAATAAAAGACCTTAAGCCCTGCTCTAATATCGTATATCAATCTACAACGCAAAGGTACGCCATCTTAAAGAAGGTGTAAAGACCAAGGCAAGTGTTCTGCCGCAGGCGCAACACAGAACAGTCTTGACACATTCTTTAATCTGACAAATTAGTGGCTTAATAGTTTGAATTAAGGGATGGTGTATTAAGTATTCTAATTAAACTGTAATAATTATATTTTTACTGATAGCTCCTTTGATAATTAAAATTTATTTGTGATAAAATAAAGAAAGAAAAGGGAAAAAGACTGAAATAGTTTGCTATCAAAAGAAATATTAATAAATTTACCTTTGTATTATAAATTATATCAAGTAAAACAACAGAAATATATACACATGTTACTAGAAAAGGGATGAAAAAAAAATAAATTTTCTCTATGATATGTAATTTGATATAATGGAAATAAACGGAATAGTTCGTTTATTTAATTGTTGGGCATAATACGGAAAAAATTACGTTGAATATTTTCGCTAACGAAGGGCAAAAATATAGATTTAAAATAAATATAATT
>QMPG01000426.1 GCA_003648455.1 Bacteroidota bacterium | reverse complement strand
TGGAATCTTGAAAAGAAGCAATCCTACAAAAAACAGGCGATTGAAATACATAAAAGCCTGGCAAAAAACAATGATTATCTTGCAAATAGGTTAGATACAAAAATCAAAGAATATGAGCAATTTTTCATAAATTAGTTCAACGAACCTAGCCTTATATAAATTAACCCCCAACATCTATATGTTTTTTAATTATTTTATTTATATTAGTTGAAGTTTTTAACAGATATAAAGCAGCTTGTATGAGTACTAAAATAATGGCAAAAAATAGCTGCCAGAACTAAGATAACTTTATGTTGGTAAAAGCAATGTGTTAAAAATAACTTTGTATTGTTACTCAATATTAGCAACTTGCAAAAAGTAATTCAAATAATATAATAGTGGCTTGGTGTAATACACCAAGCCAGACGATAAAGGCAACTAAAAAAAACTAAATGGAAATATTTGAGAAAATAAAATATTTGCTGAAAAAACCGGAGATAAAACTCTTAACGAGTAATAATGCCGATTTTATTTTAAGTTTTTTATACTATGAATTTAAAATAAACGAAAAGGATAAGATTGCAAAATCAGATTTACACTATGATTTAAGATACTTTATCTCACAATTACCAAATAAAGAAATAGGATACCAAGACGCAAAATATTATATAAGCGAATGGCAAACACCAGAAAAACCATTTCTGAAAACACTCTATTTCGACCAAGAAGAAAAAGAATATATTATTCAACCGACAATACACGTAAAGCATATTTTTCAATGGATAGATAATCTTCAAAAAGAGAATATTATCTCATCAGAAATTGGATTTCTTTCAATCTTAGAAACAATAAAAAATCTCATTTTCGGAACACTTGAAAATCCTGATGAGAAATTAGCAAAATTAAAAGATGAAAAAGATAAAATTGAAAAACAAATAGAAAAATTAGAAAAAATTAAATTAAATGACGGAAAAATTGAACTTCTCGACACATATTTAATTCAAGATACATACAAAAAAATTGTAACTGATGCCGAAAAATTAATCTTTGATTTTGAATTTGTAGGCGAAAAATATTACGAACTTAAAGAAAACATAAAAGACCGATTTAATATTAAAAAACTGAGTAAGGGCAAAATTCTTGGAAATTATTTATCCGAAGAAACAAAACTACAAGAGAACAAACTTGTTAAAAGTTATAATGATTTTAGAAAATATTTGCGTCCTGAATATAAAGAAGAATTAGACCAACTTATTCAAAAAATACATAATCTGCCGGATATACAGGAAATTGAAGATAAATTTTTGAAAAATTTGACTATTAATCTGTGGCAAGCAAGTAGAAATATCGGTAAAATTGATGATGAAATATTTGCGTGGTTGAAAAATATTTTCGATAAAAACTATCAAGAAAAAGTGAAAAGAACTTATGAACTTATTCAAGATATAAAAAAGAATGTGCTTTTGAATAAAGAGCATTTTCCCGATAAAGAAAATTTTATTGAAATTGATAGTAAACCTGACATTTATACGCACAGATATTATTCTGAGCCTGTAAAAAAGATTAAATTTGCAAAAAAGAAAATAAAGAAACACTCAAACGAATTACCGAATGAAGAAAAAGAAAAATTTGCAAACAGCTTCTTTCTTGATATAAATCGACTGAAAAATAACATCGAAAATTTATTAAACAATAAAGACAGTATTTCACTAAAAGAAGTGATTGACTATTACCCTGTAGAACAAGGATTGCCTGAAATAATTGCATACACAATGATTGCATCAGACAGCAATAATGATATTGACAGAGCAAAAAAACAAATAATAATTTACGACAACGAATTTGAAATTTCGTTACCACTGATAACTTATAAAAATGAATTGGAATAACTTACTGCCATATTCTCCTGCAATAATAGCTTTACTTAAAGGAATTGTGAAAACGAGCGACAAAGCGTGGAATACTTTGAAAAAATACGAACCCGAAATAAAAAGTTTTTTTGAAAGTATCGGAATTGCGGTAAAAGTGCGAGATGAAAATGGATACGCTTATCTGAGCCAACCCGATGAAAATGAATTAAGTTACGAAGACAAACAAATTATAAAACAAAAAACAGGTTTTGTTAAATTAGACAGACTTATCAGACGAGAACCATTGTCAGACGAACAAGCTTTATTAAGTTTACTTTTGAGAGAGCGACTTGAAGAAGATGAAATTATTACAAAAAGAGAAATTTATACTGAATTGAAAATTTTTTATAAAGAAAATCTTGACAAAGAAAAACAATATAAAGATTTTGAAAATGTGATAAAACAGCTTTTGAAAATCAATTTTATTACAGAACTAAAAAAAGATGAAGACGATGACTTAGAAACAATTTATAAAATTGAGAAAATAATAACAGATAAAATTGACATTGATAAAATTGATGAAATAAAACAAAAATTTATACAAAAAAATGCCGTTAAATAACATTGATAACAATCCGACACTTAGTTTTGATACTGACAATAAAAAAGCAGGTTTCAGACTTAAATACTTACAAGTTTATAACTGGGGATTATATGATAATGAAGTATTTACAATTTCACCAGAAATGCAATCGTCATTACTAATCGGCGGAAATGCTTCTGGTAAAACAACACTTATTGATGCTCTTTTAACCATATTTCTGTCAAATCCGAAATACAACCTTGCAGGCGATGCTCAAAAAAAACACGACAGAGATATAAGTTCTTATATTCTAGGGAATTTTTCTGAAATAACAAATGAAAAGGGTGAAATTGTAGCCGAACAACTTCGTAAAAAAGATGATTATACCTTAATACTTGCATCATTTTATAATAACGGATTAAAAACAGATATTACTCTTGGTCAGTTCTTTTGGTTCAGAACTGCCGAAAGTAAACGCCCCGAAAGATTATATTTCTTATCGTTTGACAAATCACTTAAAATTGAAAACGATTTTTTTCTGAACGAAATTACAGGAGTTAGTGAATTAAAAAAAAGACTTGAACGCTTAAAGATATTTTCTCTCGGCAAAAAGAAAATAAACAGGAAAGGACTTTTTACTGATAAATACACAATTTATAGTGATAAATTTGCCGAACTTTTTGGGCTAAGAAACAAAGACAAAGCTTTGAATTTATTTAATCAAACTGTTTCGTTAAAAAATATTGGAAATCTTAATAATTTTATTCGCAACGAAATGCTTGAAACAGAGAATATTGAGCCGTCAATAAAGAAAATTAAAGATGCGTTTGACGAAGCGAAAATGTTTTCTGATGAAATTGAAAAAACCGAAAAAAAGATTGAACTTATAAAACCGATTAAAGATAAAGGTAAATTATACAAAGAACTTGAAACAGAATTAAATAATACTCAAAACTCGCTTGATATTTTAAATTCATTTTTCGGAAGTCTGAAAAAAACATTACTGAAAAAAGAAAAAGCCGAAAAAGAAAGCAATTTAGAAAAATTAAATACAAAATTTAATGAAGAATTTGACGATGAAATTGGTTTACTTAAACAAAAAAAAGACGAACAAGAACAAATAAACAATGATATAACAGCAATTGAAAACAACACCGGTATTTCAGAAATAAATTCCGAAATTTTGCTTCAAAATTCAAATCTTACACCTGTAAAAACGAAAAGTAATAAATACAAAATAAATGCAGAAGATTTAAACATTG
>QMPG01000425.1 GCA_003648455.1 Bacteroidota bacterium | reverse complement strand
TGTTCAGGATTTGCAATCCTAAATAAACAATCTATATATTATACTTTCAGATTGCAAATCCGAAAGATTAGTGTTTTTAATAATTAATTCAACTCTTCCAGGTCTTTCAGACTCTGGAAGGTTTTATTCCACCAAACCTGTCAGTTTTTTTAATTTTTAATTCGTAATTCCTAATTCCTATTTAATCAATATTAAATTGTTTTTATAAACAAAAAACATTAATTTTAAAACATTAAAAAACAAGAATAAATTCAGTTAAAAATAATGAAAAAAAACTTACAAATCAATAAAATTTTATTAATAGCTTTTATTCTTTTATTAACAGTTGTTAAATTAATGGCACAAACCGATAAAACATTCTGGTTTGTTGCTCCTGAGGTAACTTTTTATCACCATAATCCTGGTGGAAAACCAATATTTATATCTGTGTCAACTTCAGATTTGCCTGCAAACGTTACAATCTCAGAACCTGCCAATGCCACAAATTTTCCACCTATTTCATTTTATATACCTGCTAACTCAACACATAAAGTAGATTTAACTTCTCGTATAGGTGAGGTTGAGAATAGGTATGATAATCTTGATGGAGAATTAGGGAAAAGCAATAAAGGAATATTAATTGAGTCTGATGTTAATGTAACAGCCTATTATGAAGAAAGTAACAGAAACAATCCTGACATTTTTGCTCTAAAAGGTAAGAATGCTCTTGGAACTGATTTTTTTGTTCCTTTTCAGATAGACCATTACAATCATTATTTTGCAGATTCGTCAGCATATTCATCAATTGATGTTGTTTTCACCGAAGATAATACTTTTTTAGATATAACACCTGCAAGAAACAGTACTTTTGGTGCTCCTAATCATCCTGTTGGATTTACTTATACCGTAGGACCTTTTGACAAGGGAGAAACATATTCTATAACACCCGCTCAAAGCAACGATCCCGTACAAGGGGCTGCATATCAAGGAGATGAAATTTTTGGTAGGTCTGCACTTGACCATATTAGTGGCACAAGAGTTAAAACACATGGTAAAAAAATTGCAATTACTGTTCATGATGATTCTATGAAAAATCCTGCTGCAGGTTGCTATGATCTCGGTGGCGACCAAATTATTCCAACAGACATTATTGGTAAAGAATATATTGCCATGAAAGGTGGTTTAACAACTAACGGAGAACGAGTTTATATTGTTGCAATTCAGGATAATACAGACATTTCGTTTGACGGAGGTGCAGTAGCAGCTACAATTAATACCGGTGAAACTTATACAAAACAATTAACAAATAACATTCTTTTTGTTAAAGCAAGCAAGCCAGTTTATGCTTTACAAGTAACAGGTTTTGGTTGTGAAATGGGAGAAGCAATTTTACCTCCCATCGATGTTTGTACCGGCTCAACTCAGGTTGGTTTTACGCGTTCAACAAGCGAAGGTTTTTTTCTCAATTTAATGGTTAGAGTTAGTTCAAAAGATGCGAAGAGCAAATTTTATATTGATGGAGTGCTTCAGGATGGAACAGCATCTCCCGGTGTACTTTTTGGCCCGGGAGATTTTCAAGCTGTTCCCGGAACTTCAGATTGGCTTGTGTATCGTACAGGAAATTTACCTACAGGAGATATTCCGGTTAATGTTCAAACATTAATTAAAAACACCGGAGACGTTTTTCATCTTGGTATTATTAACGGAGGAAGCAGTTCAGGAACCCGTTTTGGTTATTTCTCCGATTTTAATAAATTGGCTGTAAATGCTTTTGTAAGTGGTAGCCAAAGTGAAAATATCAGATTGTGCTACGGTGAATCAGCACAGCTCTCTGCCGGAGGTGGAACTAACATCGTTTGGTCTCCTGCTGATTATCTCGACGACCCTTTAAGTGCAATACCTGTTTCAACTCCGCCTTCAACAATAAATTATGTTGTTACTGTTTCGGGTGCTTGCGACATGATCGATTCTGCAAGTGTGACTGTTGAAGTATCGAGTCCCTTAGAAGCTAATTTTACTATTGATACTACTCAAGGTTGTTCACCTTTAAATGTTTCAATTCATGATAAATCACTCGGGGTTCATGAGTATCACGGGGATTTTGGCGATGGTTCACCAATATCAAATTATACTGTAACACAAGATACTATTGAAGCAGATACAATAATTTATCATACATTTAGTAATAATTCAGATACTGCTCAAACTTATACGATTGAGTTGCTTGTTAAAAACACTAACGATTGTACCGATACTTTACGCCGAAGTGTTATTGTTTACCCCTACGCTGAGGCTGATTTTGATTTAGATAATATGGGAGATACCATTGGTTGTCATCCAGTTCAACTAGATTTTAACAATAATTCGCTTCATGGTAAATATTATTTGTGGGAGTTTGGCGATGGTGGTTCATCAAGCGATTCTGTTCCAAGTCATACCTTTAATAATATTGGTTTAGCCGATAGTGTTTACACAGTCAGCCTTGTTACCACAACCGAATATTTTTGTCGCGACACAGCTTATCAGGATATTTATGTTCATCCGTATATTAAAGCAGATTTTGATTTTGACCCAAGCATTTCTTGCAATCCTTATGATGTTGAGATTACTAATAATTCTGTTGGTTCGGGTTTGATTTATGACTGGTATTTTGACGATGGTTCACCAATAGCACACAATTCTACTTCTTTCACACATACTTACAATAATACATCAGTAGCGACTAAAGACTATGAATTAAAATTAGTTGTTACAGGTCTTGGAGGTTGTTCAGATTCATTAACACGAATTGTAACTGTTTATCCTGATATAACAGCCGGTTTTACTGTTGATACAGATAATGGTTGTAGTCCTCTGGATGTTCAATTTACTTCAACATCAAACGGAGTAGATATTTATGATTGGGATTTTGGCGATGGCTCATCTTCCGATGAAGAAAATCCTGAACATACTTTTTTAAATTTAAGCAATACAAACGATACAAGTTATATTGTAACATTAACAACATATTCATCGCTCGGTTGCAGCGATGTTTTTCAGGATACAATTTATGTATATCACAATCCTTATGCACAATTTACAGTTGACAGCAGTTCAGGTTGCTCACCTCACGATGTTTATATAAATAACTCATCGGTTGGTGTTGACACTTATTCTTGGGATTTTGGTGACACACAAATGTCAGATACTTCTGTAGCTTCGTTTACTCATTCTTACGATTATAGTGGAGCTGCACAAAAAATTTATGATATCACTTTAATTACGTCAACAACACATGCTTGTAAAGATACTTTGGTACAAAATGCTACAATATTTCCAAACATAACTTCAGAGTTTGATGTTGACATTACCGGATGTAATCCGTTAACAGTTACTTTTACCAACAATTCAGAAGGAGCCACAAATAACATTTGGGATTTTGGCGATGGTTCAACATCAAACCTTGCTACACCTACTCACACATTTTTAAACAGTAGTTTTACAACAGATAGTGTTTATACTGTAAGGCTCACAACAACAAATAGCTATGGGTGTACAGCTCAATCAGATACAAATATTACAGTTTATCCAAAACCAAATGCTAATTTTACTGTTGATAATAGTCCCGGTTGTTCACCTTACGATATTTCAATTACTAATTCATCTGAAGGAGATAATATTACGTACTTATGGGATTTTGGCGATGGTTCTCCAACATCA
>QMPG01000424.1 GCA_003648455.1 Bacteroidota bacterium | reverse complement strand
TTATGCTATTTTTTTCAAATCGAATAGAAATTATTATGCAACATAAATTCTGGGATTATTCTTCTGCATATCTAATCAGTTTTTATGGTTTTTCGACATTTATTGTAATTTCTATTTTTTATTTTTTAGCAAATATTCGTTTCATTGATCGTCTGATAATTCCTAAAAAAATCAGAAATAAAAAGGTTAAAGAACGTGCAATCCGCCATTTTATGGAATCCGGAGCATATAATACAAAAGAGCGAAGTGGAATTCTGATTTTTATCTCTTTTTTAGAAAGACGTGTTGAACTATTAGCTGATATTGGAATAAGCAAAAAAATTCCTCAAGAAAAATGGGATTCTATAGTTCAATATATTGTTAATGGAATAAAAGAAAATAAAATTTCCGAACATCTCTCCAAAGCAATCGAGGATTGTGGTAAATTATTAGCGATTCATTTTCCTATCCAACCTGATGATGTTAATGAACTGAAAGATGATATAGATATTCTGGAGAAATAATTATGAAAAAGAGATATGTATTCATTGTATTAGTTTTGATTTTCAGCGAGATAATATTTGCTCTTAAAATTCCAAAATTAACAGGAAGAGTTAATGATTATGCAGAAATATTAAATTCAACACAGGAAAAAGAAATCACAGCATTACTCTTTAGTCAAGAACATAAGACTTCTTCTCAATTTGTTTTACTCACAGTTCCAACTTTAAAAGGCGGTTCACTTGAAGATTATTCTATCAAAGTAGCTGATAGCTGGAAGATTGGGCAAAAAGGACTTGATAATGGCGTACTTCTTTTAATTTCAATTGCAGAAAAGAAAATTCGTATCGAAGTAGGATATGGTTTGGAATCTATTCTTACAGATATGAAATGTGGATATATCATTCGTAATATAATTGTTCCTCATTTCAAAAGAGGAAATTATTATGATGGAATTTATTCAGGTTTGCAAGCAATAACAGGTATTGTTACAAATGAATTTGATATTTCTCCCGAAGAACTCGCTAAATATCAAGCTAGAAAAAGAAAAGTAAAAACAAGTCAATTACCAATTGGAATAGTAGTTTTTATTATTATGATCGTATTGAGTTCATTTAAACGAACTCTTCGTGGACGTTCAGGTCTCTTCCCTTTGTTATTCCTTGGTGGATTGGGTAGTCGAGGAGGAAGTGGATTTGGCGGTGGCGGATTTGGTGGTTTCTCCGGTGGAGGTGGTGGCTTCGGTGGAGGCGGTGCTTCCGGCGGTTGGTAATTTTTGGGAATTTGGGGAAAACTTATTGGACGCTGATAAACGCAGATTTAATATGATTAAGTTATTATACTTTGATAGGTTTAGTTCAAATACTATTTAAAACAAATAAAATTGAATATAAGCTTTCTTCATAAAATAAAGTAAGAAGGAATCTTATTATAAAATATTTTTAATCTTTTCCAATTTAATATTAGCAAGTTTTCAAGATTTATTAATTCCAATTAATCTTACAAATTTTTAATAAAACATCTTCTTCTTTTATGTTGTCTCGTTTCAAAGAATTTCCATTGAGCTTGAACTTTAATGTTATTTTCCAGTTCTACATTAGTTTCTGCTTTTTTAATATTATTATCAATATAGATATTGATAAGTTCATTGAATAAAAGTGTATTTATCCCTTTTCCCTGTAAATCTGGGCGAACAGCAATAAGGTATAAATCTATTAAGTCATTTTTTTTAAGTGATTTTAGAATAGGTATAAAACCAAAGGGGAAAATCTTACCTTTTGCTTTTTGAAATGCTTTTGAAAGTGAAGGCATTGTAATCGCAAAAGCAGCTACTTTGTTGTTTTCATCTAAAATAATGGAAATGTATTTTGTTTGAATAAAACTAAAATATTGTTTAATATATTTATCAATTTGCTTTTCTGTAAGGGGGACAACACCATAAAGAGGTTCAAAAGCTTCATTTAAAACATGAAACATATCTCTTGCATATAGAAGTATATCCTTAGATTTTTTTGCTTTGAAGATTTTTAATTTGTACTTTTTCTTTACAATTTTAGCAATTCGGGTGATTTTCTCAGGAATTTTATCTGGAATTTTTACTTCAAATTCAACCCAATCAACATCTTTTTTATAACCATTATTCTCTAAATGTTTGGGATAATAAGGATAATTATAAATAGTTGCGATTGTTCCCAATTCATTAAATCCTTCCACAAGCGTTCCTTCCGGATCAAGATCGGTAAAGCCAAGAGGTCCTTGAACTGCTTTCATACCTTTATTGTTTGCCCAATTTTCGATTGTATTAAGTAATAATTTTGATACATTTTCATCATCAATGAAATCTATCCAGCCGAAGCGAGCATATTTATTTCCCCATTTTTCAATATAACGGTTATTTATAATGCCAGCAATTCTTCCTGCGATTTTTCCATCTTTATAAACAATCCAATATTTGACTTCACAAAAAGCAAAAGCCGGATTTTTTTCTTTATCTAATGTATTCATCTCATCAAAATGTAAAGGTGGTATCCAATATTTATGGTTAGCATAAAGTTTAAATGGAAAAGAAATGAATTTCTTTAAATCTTTTTTAGTATTTACTTCTTTTATCTCAATCCCCATTCTTTCCTCCGGGAAAAATGTTTAAATTTAATATTGCTTATCATAAATTCAATTAAAATTTAGTTTGATTTTTTAGCATTTTAATTCTTAGGAATCGTTACTAAATATTTAATTATTCACATAAGGAATTAACTTTAAATCCAAATATCAAGATGGAATTAAAAAATATTTCTACTTCCGCAAAACTTAAATTATTAAAAAAAATTTTACGATTGCACGTTTTTGATAAAGGTAGAAAATAAGTCAAAATATTTTTAATCACGGATTTTCGAGGAAAACGAAGAAACAGAAATATTGAAAAAATCAAAATATTTTTGGCTTAAATCCGAATCAAAGTTGACTGTTAATCAAAAAGAAAAGTTATCGGAATTATTAGAAGAAAGAAACTTAAAGACAGCAGAGGCATACTGTGAAAAACTATCAAATGGTCTTTCTGAAGGAATTAACAGCATAATTCAATTAGCAAAATTATAATTAATGCTACTTTTGGGGACGGAAGATGAAAACAAATTTTTGGAATTATTGAAAAAAAACTTGAAAATGGTTTACCAACAGAGGAATTCTTTCAGATGAGCCTTTTCAACGGTTGGATGTGAGATATTAAAAAACCATTGAAAAAATTTAGCAAGAAGAAAGATACTTATAAACTTTTTCAATGTAGAATAAAACAAAAAATCGGAGGAAAAAATGAAAATAAAATATTTACTGATAACCTTAATTGTCTTCTCAATAATGATAGGTTGCGGAATTGCAAATACAGATTTCCGAAAACCTTTTTTAGCAAAACAGCATTTCGCAGGTGGAATATTCCACAAAAAAAGTACTTTCAAAAATGCTCTGGCAGGTTTGAATGGAGCAAAAGCAGGGCTGGGAAAATATCAAAAAGCATAAAATAATTCGCCTTTCCTTGCTCATGTTTCCGGATTTATTACGGATATTTCTATTGAGATCGGACAGACTATTTCTTTCGGACAACCGGTTTGCAGTATTGTTCAGACCTCACTAAATGTAATGTTTTAAAAAAAGTGAATCGCAAATAAATAAATCTGTTTTTCTATTGTGGTCAGAATCAATAACCC
>QMPG01000423.1 GCA_003648455.1 Bacteroidota bacterium | reverse complement strand
GTAGTATCAAGACGATATTTTTTTTAATTGTCTTTAATTGTCATTACGCTTTGCTGTAATTTATTTCACGTCATTTGTCTTAGTTGTCATTTAATTGTTTAGGGTTAATAACAATCAATTACGACTAATGACGAATAATGACAATAATAAGTTTAACTTCAATTATTTATTGTTTTAATCATAGTGAAACCTGCATTTAGCAATAAATATCTCATCATTTTCAACCCTATAAATCAATCGATGTTCTTTATTAATTTTTCGAGACCAAAATCCTTCGTATTTATATTTTAATGGTTCCGGGTTTCCTATTCCTGAAAAAGGCGTACGTGAAATTTCTTTTAATAAATCATTTAATCTTTTCAACATTTTTTTATCGATCTTTTGCCAATACAGATAATCATCCCAAGATTCATCTACAAATATATATTTCATTCGTCTAAGAGGTCTTTTTGAAATGATGTATTTTTCTTCAATTTCTCAATAGCAGAATCTAATCTCTTTTCGTTTATTTTTGAAGACAATTCATGTTGAGTTGCACGAAGAGAATTATATTCATCTAAGGATATAATAACAACTCCATTATCTTTACCCCTATTAATTATAAGAGTCTCAAAATTATTAATCACGCGATCAAGATACAATTTTATATCTTTTCGAAAATCAGAAATCGTTGTTGTTAACATTTTATTTATATTTTGTACGTTTATTTGTACAAATATACGTACAAAAAGTTAAAATTTTCAATATTATGCTATTTTTTTTTAAAATAGATGATTCCTCTTCGAAAAGGCTTCATAGCCGTCATTGCGAGGGCGAAGCCCGAAGCAATCTGTTGATAGTCAATACGTAGGGATTGCTTCACTATTCACGATTTTCGGGACAGGCTGTTCACAATGACGAAAACCACTTTTCGGAGTGGACTCATTAATTCAAAGTAAAATTATTCAAACAATATTTACAGACCCCTAAACAGCAACATTAAAATCACGTAAAGCTTCATTTAACGAAGTTTTTAAATCTGTCGAAGGTTTTCGTTTTCCAATAATTAAAGCACAAGGTACTTGATATTCACCTGCGGGAAATTTTTTTGTTCTGGTTCCGGGGATAACTACCGAACGAGCAGGTATTACACCCTTATACTCAATTGGCTCAGTACCTGTAACATCGTAAATTTTAGTTGACTTTGTTATCACAACATTTGCACCCAACACTGCTTCTTTTTCAACTCTAACACCTTCGACAATAATACAACGCGAACCAATAAAACAATTATCTTCAATAATAACAGGTGCAGCCTGAACAGGCTCTAAAACTCCACCGATACCAACACCTCCGCTAAGATGAACTCTTTTCCCAATCTGAGCACAAGATCCAACTGTTACCCAGGTATCAACCATTGTTCCTTCATCTACATATGCGCCAATATTTACATAAGAAGGCATCATTATAACTCCTTGTGCAAGATATGAACCATAACGAGCTATTGCATGAGGGACAATGCGAACTTGTAATTTTTCATAATCTTTTTTTAATGCGATCTTGTCGCGAAACTCAAAAGGTCCAAGCTCAATTGTTTTCATTTCCTGAATTGGGAAATACATCAACACTGCCTTTTTTACCCATTCATTAACAAGCCATTCATTATTTACCTTTTCAGCAACTCGCAATTTACCTTTATCTAAAAGTTCAATTGTTTCTCTTATTGCTTCAATTGTTTGCTTTTCTTTAAGCAGAAGCTTGTCTTCCCAGGCGTTTTCAATTATTTCTTTATACATAATAATTATTAATTGTTAATTATTAATTCCTAATTTATATTAGTCCACGTATTAGATGGAATACACGAATATTTTTTTGACACTAATTTCACTAATTATCACTAATTCATTTGATAAAAAATTCAAATTTAGTTACATTTTAATTCCTAATTAGTGTCTGCACGAAAACTCCTATATTGTCATTTCGACTGAAAAGAGAAATCTCATAACACAATGTATATAAATGAATGAGATTTCTTCTCCGCCAGCCGGCGGATCGAAATGACAGCATAATTAAAATTTCAAGGTTTTTCATGCAAGCACTAATTCCTAATTCTTAATTATCTTATGTCTTTCACCTTCAACTGCAATGTAGTATTCCCATTAAAATTATTCTCTTCAATTGTATAACAAATACTAAACATTTTTTTATCTTTAATAATATTATAACAATCAGCTTGACGGAAAGCAATACCCTGAATTATTTTTTTATTATTATCTTTTTCTAACAAACTTAATTTAAGATGTTCATTATTTTTACCAACTTTTTTCCCATTTCCATTATCGTAAACTTCTTCACTTGCAAAAACAGGCGACATATTACCGGGTCCAAAAGGTCGAAATTGTTTCAATATTCTATATAATTTGGGAGTAATATCATCAAATTTAATTTTAGCATCGACATTAATTTTTGGTATTAACTGATTTGGTTCTATTTGTTGCGCAACAACCTGTTCAAATTTCTCTTGAAAAGCTTTAAGATTTTCAGGTTTGAGAGATAATCCTGCAGCAAATTTATGTCCTCCAAAACTTACAAGCAAATCTTTACAAGCCTCAATTGCTTTGTATAAATCAAAACCCTGAACAGAGCGCGCCGAACCGGTAATTAATTCATTTGATTGAGTCAGCACAATAGTTGGTCGATAATAAGTTTCTATCAAACGTGATGCAACTATACCAATAACTCCTTTGTGCCATTTTGGACTATACAAAACTGTAGTTTTTCTATTTCGCAACTCCTCGCTTTCTTCAATTATTTTTAATGCATTTTGAGTAATTGTTTTATCAAAATCTTTTCGAGTATTATTATCGTCATTTATATCATTACTAATATTATTTGCTTTTTTCATATCATCTGCAATTAGCAGTTCAACAGACTTTGCACCTGTATCAATTCTTCCTGCAGCATTTATTCTCGGACCAATTTTAAAAACAATGTCTGATATAAGAATCTCTTTTTTCTCTAATCCTGCAATTTTTATTATCGATTTTAATCCTATCTGCGGATTACTATTTAATTTTTTTAATCCATAATGAGCAAGCACTCTGTTTTCTCCTGTTATTGAAACAATATCCGAAGCAATACTAACAGCAACCATATCGAGTAAAGAAAAAACTTTTTCGTCAGAAATTTTATTTCTTTCTGCAAATGCCTGAATTAACTTAAACCCAACTCCACAACCTGATAATTCTTTAAAAGGATATTCACAATCGCTTCGCTTAGGGTCGAGAACAGCAACTGCTTCAGGCAACATATCTCCTGGCGTGTGATGATCACAAATAATAAAATCAACATTCTTCTCATTGGCATAATCAACTTTTTCTACAGCCTTAATTCCACAATCGAGTGCAATAATGAGAGAAACATTATTGTCTACTGCATAATCAATACCTTTATATGATATTCCATAACCTTCAGTATATCTATCAGGAATATAATAATCAATATTTGAATGTATCTTTTTAAAAAATGAATAAACAGTAGCTACAGCTGTTGTTCCATCAACATCATAATCGCCGTAAACAAGTATCTTTTCATTATTTTTTATCGCAATTTCCAAACGTCCTACAGCCATTTCCATATCTTTCATTAAAAAAGGATTATGTAATTGGCTTAAATCAGGACGGAAAAACTGTTTGGCATCTTCATAATTTGTT
>QMPG01000422.1 GCA_003648455.1 Bacteroidota bacterium | reverse complement strand
TGGACATAAAAACAAACCACGTAGTGGTGATATGTTTATAGCACAGAATTTATAAAATATTTTAAAGTGCAGTAGGTACGTCCTGTTTAAATATTTAGAAAGTTTTAAAATTTATCGGACAACAGTAATCTTAAATTTAACCCGCTTTCATGCAAAAACGAAGTGAATTGCGTGAATTAGCGATGGATAGTGGGAAGTAAAACCCCAAATTTGTTAATAATTCTTAAGCGTAAAAAAATTATAAATTTTTCGGGTTAAAACCAGATTTTTAAAAAAAATAAACTGACTGCATAATTATTTGCTGAAAAATAATTAGTAAATTGTGCTCTAATTTATAGCACAAAAAAATATGAAAATTGATGTATTACTCGGACTTCAATGGGGAGACGAAGGAAAAGGGAAAATAGTAGATGTTCTCACAAACAATTACGAGGTAGTAGCTCGTTTTCAAGGAGGACCAAACGCCGGTCACTCGCTAGAAATTAACGATATAAAACACGTACTACACCTTATTCCATCAGGTATTTTTCACAAAAATTCAATTAATGTAATTGGCAATGGAGTAGTTTTAGATCCTGTTATTTTTAAAGAAGAAATTGATGCTTTAACAGACCTTGGTGTGAATGCAAAAGAAAGACTTCACATTTCTAAAAAGGCACATCTAATTCTACCAACTCACAGAATTCTTGATGCTGCCTATGAACAGGCAAAAGGAGAAACTAAAATTGGCTCAACATTAAAAGGAATAGGACCTTGTTATACAGATAAAACAAGTCGAAATGGTTTGCGAGTTGGCGACATTCTCAGTTCAAATTTTATAGAAAAATATAATAAACTGGTTGAGAAACACAAACTTATTCTTAATCAATACAATTTTCAATATGATATTTCTGAATATGAAAAGAAATGGTTTGAAAGTATTGAACTAATCAAATCTTTTAAAATTATAGAGAGCGAAGTTGTAATAAATAATTATCTTAATCAAGATAAAAAAATTCTGGCCGAAGGAGCTCAAGGTACAATGTTAGATATTGAATTTGGCTCATATCCTTTTGTTACATCTTCAAATACTATTTGTGCAGGAGCTTGCACCGGACTTGGTGTTGCGCCCGGCAAAATTGGCGAAGTATATGGTATTTTTAAAGCTTATTGTACTCGTGTTGGTGCCGGTCCATTCCCTACTGAATTATTCGATAATACAGGTAAAGAACTTCAAAACATTGGAAACGAATTTGGAGCAACAACAGGTCGCCCTCGCAGATGTGGGTGGTTAGATTTAGTTGCCTTGAAATATTCAATTATGCTTAATGGAGTTACTCAATTAATTATGACTAAAGCCGATATTTTAAATAGCTTTGAAACAATTAAAATTGCAGTTGGATACAAATATGGCAATAAAATAATTGATTACATTCCATTCGAAATAGACAATAATATTAAACCAATTTATAAGGAATTTAAAGGTTGGGAAACTGATTTATCTGATATCTCTGATGCAAATAATCTTCCTGAGGAACTAATAAATTATATTAAATTTATTGAAGATGAAACTAATGTTCCAATAAAAATTATATCAATAGGACCTGATAGAAATCAAACAATATTTAAATAATATTCAAAATTTATTAATCAATAAAAAACCGCAGAAAAAATATTTCTGCGGTTTTTTTTCATTCGTTAGTTTGTAAAAATATAAAAAGGCTGTTTCAATTAATGAAACAACCTTTTGAAAATATTTTAATAATATTATTAAGCCTCTACCATATCTTTTGGTGCTACAGCACCTGATGGCAATTCAAGACCATATCCTTGTTTTTTGTCTGCTTTCTTAAGCAAAAATGCAAGGATTATTGCTAAAAACCCTAATCCAACTAACATTAAAATCGGAGTAGTGTAATCAAATGCTGGAATTTCATGAGTAACCTGTTGCATTTTTTGCATTGTATTACTAATCTCAAGACTATTCATTCCTTGTGCTTCTAAACTTTGTCTTGTTGATTCCATTGTAGAAACAACATCAGGATTGGATTTATCTAGCACCCAGCCAATACCTTTAAAGAATGCATTCAAACCCCAGTTTTGAATAGTAAACATAGTAGCATAGGCAGTACCGAGTCTATTTTCTGCAACAATTTTAGAAACTGATGGCCACATTGCAGCAGGAACCAACGAAAATGCAATTCCTAATGCGAGTAAACCTAAATATCCTAATAAAACACTATTAAATATAGATAATGCCAAATGTGCAAAAATTAATAATAAGGCTCCAAGAATCATTAACGAGGCAGCTTTACCTTTCTGATCAACAATCTTTCCAAATATTGGAGTAAATAATATTGATCCCAATGGTATTAAACTGGCAGTTTTTGGTCCGTTCTTTAACCACATTCCGAATGTATCGGCAAAAACGGAAATAAATGCTACAAATAATACTAAAATTATGCCTATTGCAATAAACTTATTACCTTTCTTTTTAATATTAGAAGGTACAAGTGTTATTGCAAGAGCAAAAATAAATAAGCCAAGATAAATAGATAAGTTTCCTAAGGTTTTGCTTCCAAAAACGAAAATAGTAGCACTCTCCGGAAGGTCATAAGTAAAACTGAATTTATTTATTAATAAATCTGGTGCATATTGCATGAAAGGGAAAACAGCTGAATAAAATGTTACACAAAGCAACGCAATAAATAGAAATGATTTATTTGTAATTAATTTTACTAAATCGGAGAATCTGAATTTTTCATCTTCACTTTCATCCTCCACTCCTTTAAGTTGTTTTTCAAGTTTTGTATCAAATACAGTATAAATTAAGAACATGATTAAACCTATGCCTATTAAAGTAGCTGCAAAGTTAACTGCCGGAGAAACAACGCCTTGCCCAATATCAATTGATAAAGCTTGTCCCAAAGTTGAACCTAATCGACCAAATCCCATATTAATAGCCATTGCCAGAGCAAGTTCATATCCTTTAAACCATTTAACTATTGTTCGCATGGCAATAACACAAACTACTTCAAGACCTGATCCAAATAATAAACGACCAATCATCATTACCCATAATTTACCTTCGGTATCAGATGTTAATGTTCCAGCTGCTCCTAAAGCAGTTAATGAAGCACCTATTACTGCTAATAATCCAAATACAATTCCTGTTCGTTTTATTCCCCATTTATCAAGAATAATACCACCAATAATGATCATTCCAAATACATTTGCCCAAGTTGTCCATTGAATTAAAGTTCCAAACTGGCTACTTGTAATACCCATTTCTGTAATCATTAATGGCTTAATTCCTGAGAAAAAATCTTGAAACCAATATGTTCCAAAAGTTAAACCACTGATAAGAATTAAAACAAGCCAACGCATTGCGGCAGAATCTTTAATCGTTTTTTTTACTGTTTCAGTCATAATTGTTAATATTTATTTAATGTTATTTTTTTAATGATGTTGCGAATTTATAATAATATGTTGATTTTAAAAATATTTTTTGATTTATTAATTTATTTTTTTTACAAAAATAAAAGCAGACATTAATAAAAAAAGTCTGCTTTTATTAATAACCTGAGCTCAGGTTAATATTAACCCGCTTTATTCATACAAAAACGAAGTGAATTGTATGAATGTGTGATAGATAGTGGGGTGCAAAGCGGGAAACCCCGATTTAGTAATACCCAAATTTGGGGTTAATGAAATTCCC
>QMPG01000421.1 GCA_003648455.1 Bacteroidota bacterium | reverse complement strand
GTCCATATATCATTCACACTTTTTGCATCAAATTTCTATACACATTAATGAATTTATAAAAACTCACTAATGTGCGAATATTTATTGTGAGTTCTAGTTTTTATTTTTTTGGATTAACTGTATCTATTTTCAGTAGCCAATGACAATCAATAATAAAATAATCAAAATTCGCAAACTAATGACTTAATGACCCAGGGCAATCGGGTTTAAAAAAGCGAATGAAGTTTTGTTGTGATCCGTGGCACGGATAAGTTAAAAATCTGTAAATACCATCAAAAAAGTATAGTTTTTTATTATAAACGAGCCGTGCCACGGGTGTTTTGAGTCAAACTTTATGATGATTGTGACCAAAAAGTTTAAACCCGATTGCCCTGCTTAATGACCAATGACAAAACATTAAATATTCAATAAACATATAAACAGATAACCAATATTCAATAAACAATATTCAATAAATAATCAATTTC
Organism: Bacteroidota bacterium; assembly: GCA_003648455.1. The sequence goes on along the minus strand of QMPG01000421.1, from coordinate 3,232 downwards.
ACCTTGTAACCTGTATGTCTTCTTATGTTTAGTACAGAATTATCCTCGAAAATAAGATATTGCCCTTTAATTCCAGCAAGTTTGCCTTTAATCGTAGGTGATTTATCAAAATTCAGGCTTTTTACTTTTGCAGGATAAGTTGCAACAGGATATTCAATCTCCATAATTTCATCATCATCAACTATATATTGTTGTAAGTCCTCATCAAGTAATTCCCAGGCTTTTTGTTTTTCGTCTTCTAAATCAATACCTTGAGCAATATCATTTTTTAGCATTTTTTGCCAGCTGGTTTTGTCACTCATGTATGCTTTTAATACCACTTCTATTGCTCCAGCCAAATACCTGTTTGGGGTTTTTGCCAATTTAATTGCTTTCCATGCTCCCTGGTCAATCCAGCGTGTAGGCACTTGTGTTGAACGGGTTACACCAACTTTTAAACCACTTGAAACAGCAAGATATACGTAGTGATCCTGCAAACAGTGATTTTCTGACCATTTCATGTCTCTGGAAATTCCTTCGTGGGCACGGCATAGCTCCGGACGGAGAATACATTCAGAGGTTTCGGGCACACTTACAAAACAAGGATAACAATAACCCTGTGCAAACGATTTATTTGTGATTTTACCACAGGATACACAATGAATTTCACCTGAGAATTCAAACTCAATTTCTTTACCTATAAGCTCGTTCATATCCACCAGTTCATCACCCAAAGGTAAATGATACTGTATAGGGTTTTTATATGTGCTTTTCATTTTTGAGATAGTTCCTTCCATAGATTGTTGTTATTGTTTAAATTTAACGGATACGTGTGTGGTAGCGGGCGTTTTGTAGTGCGAAGCACTGAAAAAAGCGCTACAAAATGGCTGACATCCAACACGCTGTTAAGGTTCTTCTATTTTCCTTTTCGTTATTATTCTACATTTTGCAATTTACTAATCAAATAAGATATTGCTGATTATTAGTTACATATAGATTATTTTTCCTATTTTACATTTACTAATCAAATAAGATTTACGACCAAATTGGAATATATTTTGCATATTTCTTTGATGTATTTTCATCATCATCGCTTTTAATTAGTTCTTGATTTATCGTTTGTTCTATTATCCTTGAAACCATTGAGGAATTTCTCGGGTCTATGTTGAAACGTTCTCTTAAAGTTTTATTTGTCATATTTTCAATTGATACATACTTTAAACAACAATGTTGATAACAGCTTCTTATTCTGTCTTTTTTACTCATCTCTTTAAATTCAATATAAGAAAAAAGAGTAATTTTTGTGTGTTTTTCCATTTCTAAGAAAACAGGTGCAGGTAATTGATATTTCTCAATCTCAATAATTACTTTATCAATTCCGCTACCCAGTTCTTCACAAATTCGCATTCTTCTCATACAATCAGCTAATTTTTCATTTCTTGATTTATATTCATCAATAAATCGCAAAGTTGTAATCAATGGTTTGCCAGGATTTGCAATTTCTAATCTATCTTGAAATAGTTCAATTAGCACACTTGTTCCGGTTTCTGAAAAATCTTGATGAATAATTGCATTTGCAACTAATTCTCTAATAGCTAATTCCGGAAACATTTGAATTTTCTCCCGTAGAGCTTTTCCTATTGGTTCACTTGACGGTAATTGTGAATTGATATACTCAATTACGTTTTCAAATCCGACCGCATATCCTTTAAATTCCGTATGGTCTTTTAGAATATTTACTCGACTTTTCCCTTTGTAAGTTACAACTCTTATCGCTTTTCGATTAAGACGTTCAAAATCTTGCAAATTTTTAGCAAAAAGAATAGCACCGAGATTTGTGATTGAGTAATTACTCTGTTCTTTGTGTATGAAATTCTCTCTTATGAACCTGTCAATTATACCTTTTTGAGATGTAGGCAAAGGTAAATTTGTTAAATCAAAATATTTTTGAATATTCAGTAATTTTACGATTTCATCTGCTGTAATATTTTGTTTTGTAATCTCTGTTTCAAAAACTTGTCTTGATGTTTTGTTCCAAATTTGTCGTTCTTTTTCAGGGTATTCTGTTAATTCTTTTGTATAACTTCCTATTCGGATAAAAGCTTTGTGTCTAAATCTAACAGGATTGTCCGTTGTTGCAGGGATTTCAATCATGACAAGCGGTTTTTCGTTAATTGTATATTCATAAAACCGAAAATCAATTTTTGGATTTAACATTTTAATAAGCCAATGTTCTAATTCTTCACCACCAACTTTTTCAGTTTTGGGCTTAAATTTTGTTCCTACAACTTTATGGTTTTCATCTTCAATTCCAAAAATTAAATATCCAAAGCGTTGCCCTGTCAAACAAGCACCATTTGAAAGTGCTGATATTCTTTTCCCAATCTCTTCGGGTGAATAGTTGTTTTGTTTAAATTCTAACCATTCATTTTCAGTTGTTAATGAAATTAATTGAGACGTAATATTTTGCAACTCGTTACTTGTCATTTTTTTATCAATAAATGCCGTAGTTATAAAAACAGAAGAGGAAGAAGTTGGATTCGAACCAACACGGGTTGGGAATAAGTCCCCAGAACAACCCAACCACCCCTTAGAATAAGAACTTTTTGAACTTATTCTAAGGGGAAGGTGCTCTACCAATAGCAATTCTTCCTAATATTTTACTTTATTTTGTATTCTTTTAGATATTCTTTCAATATTTTTTTGTCAAATTCTTCATTAATTATTGTTTTTGAATTTTACGTTTTTCAATATAATCCCAGTAAATATATACAGCCCACTCTTTGTCTTGTATTAAATTTAATAACTCTTTATCAACTTTGAGACAAATATATTTAATAATATTTACTAATTCAATTAGCTCATCAAAACTCTTTAATGTTAAATCTTCTGTTTCAAAGTTCAATTTATCAACTGTAAATTTTCTATCTAACTTTTCATTTTTGAGATTGTTCCTTCCATAGTAATTGATTATTGAATAATGACAATTACACCTAGTTGTCTATCATTACAAAATTAAGTATGTCTTTCTTTTTTTTGTATTCTATTTTTATTGCATTTTTTAAATGAATACTCTTTTTCATTTCTGCATACATAGCGTTTCGATAAAATTCTTCTTTTTTAGTTTGACTTACGTATAACACCTTCAATTCACGAATTTTTTTCCTGGCAGCTTGATAGTCATAATAAACATTATCATCTGATCTAATTACATGCCAACAAAAAGCCTCAATTATAGGTGGCATTGCAATAT
>QMPG01000420.1 GCA_003648455.1 Bacteroidota bacterium | reverse complement strand
CCACTATCCATCGCTAATTCATGCAATTCACTTCGTTTTTGCATGAATATACTCTATTAAAAAACAAATTTTAAGCCACTTTTTTTTTGGAACTTGTTATTAATTTTTCTCTTGGATCTTTACATATATAATTTTTATCATATGGTTTATTATTATTTACAACACTATAAACTGTTCTTAGCAATTTATTTGACACATTGTTCATTATAAGAAAATAATGTTTCCCTTCAAGTGTTTTTCTTTGAAAATACAAATTATATTCACTATTATGTTTTACTGCAGCTTTAGCTCCCATATATAGTAGAGACTTTAATTTTTTATCAGCTAAATTACTAACTTTTGATTTACCCATCATCTTACCTGATGAATTTGGAAAAGGGCAAACTCCAGCATATGAAGCTGCTTTTTTTGCAGTATTAATTACTTTAAAATTTCCTGTTTTAATTATTAATTCTGTTGCTATTACGGGACCAATTCCCTGTATACTCGTTGCTAATTTTAAGCTATTAGCCAACTCATTATTGTGCAAAATGATTTTTTCTATTTCCTGTTCAACTGCTTTTATCTCCGCCTTTATTGTATCTAAAGCAGTCTTATTATGCTTATGAACACCAATACTTTGAAAAGGCAAATGTTTTCTTCCTTTTTCACTGGTTAATAATATTTTCTTTGTTTTTACCAATTGTGATCTTAAAGCATGATATTCACGTAACTCAGCAAGATCTTCTGTATGATATATCGTCATCTTTAATTTATCACTAAATCGAATACCATACTCTCTTACTTTTCTTGCATCAATAGGATCTGATTTACCCCTACTAATGCCAAGACTATGCTTAATTGTATAGCCAGGAATAAGAGAAATTGGAATTTCCATTTGATTGCAACTATGAACCAATAAATCACCATAACAACCTGTATGTTCTGCACATAAACAAACATTCTTAGGTAACTTTAAAAGAAATTTACTAATTTCGGCTAAGTTGTTTTTTACTGTTTTAGATTTCTCTTCTTTATTCGAATTCAAATAAAAAACATCGAATTTTTCTTTTGATAAATCAATTCCATATATTTGCATAATAATAAGTTTTTATGCTCCAAATTGAGTGGCTATTATCGTAATAATGGGTTTTGCCCTAAATACTCTCTGGCTTTATCTCAATAATTCACTGTACTTAATATTCATGTTAGGTATTTCCTAATAAAGCGATAAAGTTAACGCAGTGAATGGAGCTGTTTCAATTGCAATTTAATATTTATTAAATTGCAATTGTTTTTTTTTAATACAAACTAACGATAAAGCGGGTTAATTTACTTTTGGCTTGACCTATTTTATTTCGATATTTTTTTGAAAATATATCTATTTCAGATGATTGTAATTTTTTAATGCTTTGTTGCGTTTTGCGATTTTAATTTTTTGAAAAGATGTGATTGCTTTTGTGAAACTCAATACAATCGCTCACTAGCGGGGATGCAAGGTGCACCAGCGGGGTGCTGGCATTAAGTGCAATGTTAGCACTATTTTACATTCATTAAGTCATTAGTATTGGGAATTGAAAAAGTAAAAGAGGTTCCAATCTCTTTTTTACTATTAACCCAAATTTTACCACTGTGTTTTTCAATAAATTCTTTACATAAAATTAATCCCAATCCTGTTCCTGTTTCATTTTCGGTTCCATTTGTTGAAGTATTTTCACTTATGTTAAATAATTTAGATTGTATTTCTTCTGAAATTCCTATTCCATTGTCTTTTACAGAAATTTCAGTGTGATATTGTTTGAGCTCTGCCTGGATCAAAATTTCGCCACCTGTTGGTGTGAATTTTATAGCATTTGATATTAAGTTTCGAATTACTGTCGAAATCATATCTTTATCGGCATCAATAAATATTGTAGGCTCTATTTTGTTTAGCAATTTTATTGATTTTTTTTCGGACATTCGGCTCAATAACTGGCATGTTTCATTAACTATTAAAAGCAAGTTTATCTTTTCTGGATTAAAGGCAATAGTGTCTTTCTGAGACTGAGCCCAAAGAAGTAAATTTTCGAGCAATTTATATGATTGCTGAATTTCTTGATATATATATCCAATATATTCTTTTTGTTTATTTGCATCGTAGTTATCAAAATTATCCTTCAATAACCTTGAAAATCCAAGCATTGAATTAAATGGATTTTTTAAATCGTGTGCAATAATTGAAAAAAATTTATTTTTTGTTTGGTTCATCTCTTCAAGACTTTTATTCACTATTAAGAAATAGGTAATATATTTAGACACCCAAGTATGATAAACAGTAAATGCTACTACAAAAAAAGAAGTGAAAACAATTGGCATTAAAGGGCTGTGAGCGAGCGATAGTAAAATAATATTTAATATTAGTGTTAATACACCGCTGTATATAATTATTTTTTTGCCTATTCTCAAAATACTCAACATATTAAAAAAAATGAAAAATATTGTCAGCAATAAACCAAAACTTATCTTTGTAATTGGAAACGGCATATCAAAAATAATAAGAAACAAGTAACCAAAGGCAAAGGTGAGAACTAAATCGTAAGTTACGGTATAATATTTAAGAAAAGTGTAATGCTTTTTACGTTTTGCAAAAAACTGAATAATGCTTACCGAAATCAATGCAAATATTGTTAAATACAATTCGTAAATCCCGATTTCCCTGGTATTTGGTATTATTGATTTATCAACTACAAATAGAACTAAAAAATCAGCAATGCTTATAAAAATCAGAACTGATATTCTAAATTTATTAATAAGAAGCTCCATTTGAGTTTCTCTATTCTGTAATATTTTTTTTATGCTGTCATTTTCTGTTTTCATTGTTTTTTATTTTACATGGTGTAGTATTTTTTGTTCTCTTTTCACAGTTTTTTTATATTTATATTTTGGGTATCCTATTGTAAGTGAAATTATAGCTTCGTGATTTTCAGGTATTGAGAATATTTTTCGCACTTTCGGAATTTTATTTATTGCAGCAGGAATAATTCCGTTCATTGATGTTCCCAAACCGAGTGACTGTGCTGCAAACATACAGTGTGTGGCATATATTAATGAATTATTTGTATGTTCTTCTGCTCCTTTTTCTGCGTGAAATATCATTAATGCAGGTGCTCCTCGTGTTATCCTGTCTCCATATTTTAGTTTGTAATTTTCTGATTTTGCCATTGGATATAAGTGATTTTTTAAAGTATTAAAGGTTTCTATGCCTTTTTTTCGTTTAATAATGAAACTTATTATCGGATTTTCTATCCATTTTACAACATCATCAAGAAGCTTTTCGGTTGCTGGTAAAATTTCTTCTATCTTTTTTCGGTTATTAATAAACGTTATTTCCACTTTATTTGGCTCTGCTCCATAAGGTGCATACTGCAAGACTTCTAATAATTGTTCTATGGTTTCTTTTTCTACTGACTTGTTTTTAAAATTTCTTATTGACCTACGAGTAGAAACAAAATCTTTAAATTCTTGAAAATTAAAAGTCTCTGTTGGTAATTGTTCAAAATTAGTTTCGTAAGAATATTTTGGAATTTTTATAGCATTGGTTGAACAAATTGCCATACATTGTCCACATTCTAAACACATTTCCTCTCGTTTGGGAATAAAATTCACTAAGCCATTTTTATCAATACCTATATTGTTTACAGGGCACACTTCTATACAAAGTTTACATTTGCTACATTTGTTATGGTCTATATTGTT
>QMPG01000419.1 GCA_003648455.1 Bacteroidota bacterium | reverse complement strand
CAAGTTTTCGAATCACCAGTACACAATTCTAAATCCATGCCGCTCGAAGGTAAATATTGCACAGGATAATCCCAATTTGAAACTAATACTTCATAGAGCCAGTCTTCAGGAATTTCATCAGGTTTATCTGTCAACAAAAGCTTTAAATTATCATATACTTTAAAAATAGCTTTATTCAACGCCTCGCATTGGTCGTATGAAAGTCGCCACATTTCAGGAAATACCTCAAAATCAATTCCTGTCCACTCGCTAATTGGTTTAAATGGTACTAATGCTAATTCACCAATATCGGGAGCTTCTTCCAATTGGGGAGGTATCTCAATATAAGCTTCCTGCGGTTTTTGCGCAGCTATTTGTCCTAAATCCTCAATGAGTTGTTCTACATATCTTTGCATAATATCAATATTTTATCTGTTCGTTTTTTTTGATGTGCTTATCATTATTTATAATTTCTTGATAAATATAATATTCAGTCTTTATTTGTCTAAAATCAAACCATTCGTTACGATTGTTTGAATTATTAATCAGATGATTAAACCCCGTAAAGTATCTCGTTGAGTAAGTGTGTCTTGTCATATTACAGATTACTATATGTTTTTGCCCTTAAATAAAAAGTCATTAATCTTAGCAAAATCAAAACTTTTATCATTATTCAAAAGCTTAAAATTTGCTTCATTATCAAACCAACCAATTACCTTATCACGCTTTAGCTTTGTCGATTTCAACGACATACAACTTAAGTAACTACTCCAAGGATATTCAATTGGATGTTTACAAATTTTGTGATGTACAGGATTATTATGAATATAAATCACCACATTTTTGAAATACTCAATGTCTTCAATGGGTTTACGATGAAAATTGCTTTCCAACAAAGCTCCCGTTCTTCCAAAACGTTTGTTAATTGCCTTTGCATAAGCATTAAACAGGTTGGAGAACTGCTGATAAATTCGCTTTTTTACTTTTGCTTTCATTTCCGCTTTTACATCTTCAAGGTTTTTAAAACCTTGAAGATGTAAAAGTAGCTGCGGAAAGCTAGCAACAATATCCTCCTGCGATTTTATCCTTACCAATAAATGGAAATGATTTTTCATTAGCACCCATGCATAAGTATCGGCAATTGTGCCAATATATTTATCATAAAGCCTAAGAAAATGCTCGTAATTATCGTTCTCAAAGAAAATATCCATTGAATTTATACCACGATTAAAAATGTGGTAAAATTTATCTGGTTCTAAAAGTATTTTCTTTTCGCTCATTGTGTTAGGTTTATAAAATTTTAATGCTCCTAAAATACTATTTTACTATCTTTTGAATATGTGTTTTATGAATATACCATGATTATTCTATTTCTAAAATCGTTTTTACAAATTGCTTTACTTTTAAAAAGGCAGTATCATAATCTATTAATTGTCCTTCTGGTAAATGATAAACCAAACTACTTTCCCATGCACGTTTATTTTTATTGTATTTTTTCTGATTTATAAAATTATCGTAGTCGCAGCACTTAATATTTTTGCTTTCAGATTTTTGCATTAATAATGCTAAAATATTTGAATAATTGTCGTTTGTAATTATTTCTGACAAATAATACAAATCATAAATATCACGAGGTCTGTTTCGCTGCATAAGCGAACGTAGCTTCTCTGCAACTACCTCGTTTAATGGATAAACGGGGACAATACTATTAATAATTTCACCATCAGAATATGAATGGAAAATACTTTTTTGCTCGGGCTTCATCAATACTTGCTCCGTAAAACTAATGTCTAATTTGATTTTTGTTTGCCAACGATTTTCAGGCAAAATAATTTGATTTGGTTTATGATATGCTCCCCAAAACATAATGGTAATTTCATAACCTTGAGGTATGTTTTTATGTATTTGTGGTTTAATGTTTTTTAAATAATACCTTGCTCCGCTATTATGCTCGGCTAGTTTTATTATCTTTTTAAAGAATATTTCATCAATAACAAATGCCTGATTCAAAAGCGTAAAATCTAAGTCTTCTGAAAAACGATAATCTTCAAAATAGTTTTTCTTTAAACAAGTACCTCCCTTAAATACAAAATTTTCAGAAACCTCAGGAAACGCAAACATAGCATTCAAGAAATGACCAAGAATCCAGTCTTTATCAATTACTACTTCTTCTATATGTAGTTCTTTTGCCGTATTTTGTATTTCTTTATAGGTCATTATCTATGAATTTGCTATTTCCAATATCTCCTCTTCATCCATATTCATTATCAACTTCCATCGCTTATTTATTCTTCCTTTTCGTATTTTATTTATTTCAAATACAGAATAGTCTTCATTAATTGCCTGCTGAGCAAAATCAATAAATTTATCCATATTAGGTTTTTCTAAAAACTCGCTAAGGAATGCAAGTCTTTTTACTACTGAAGCATTATTAATAGTTTTACAGTATTTAATTAATCTATTCTGATTAATTTTTGCCTTATTGAATGCCTTTATTATTTCCTGATACCAACCTGCTAAATGCGGCAAATCAAAACAGTCAACTATTGTTTTTTCTAAATCCGTAATTTTATATGTATGATTACCGTAACCAATAGTTTTGTATCCTGTTATTTTCTGGCTGTTTACTTTAATGAATTTATACCTCGAACCATTAATAGTTAATTCCTCATTTTTTCGTTTACTACTCTGTACAAATACTACATTTACAAATTGTTCTGTAAGACCATGATAGTTCATAGCCGACCAATAAGCAATGCCTCCGTCAGGAGCTAAGAAATTTGCAATAACAAAAGAATCCATAAAGCCACTTCTTATATACTTTCCTCTTTCTAATCTAATAATAGATTTTGTGCGACTGAGTGTCTTTATTGCCTGATGAATTTGCTCAACAGCTAATCTATTAGTGTCTTTTATCATTTGTACACTAAATATATCATAACCAAATTCGTCTAATATGTCCATAAATACCTTTTGTAAATCAGTCATTGTATAATTTGATTTTATATAGTGCTAAAACGCAAAGATAAGCATTAATTCTACATCTGTATAATATTGTTTTGTCTATTGGTAAAAATAGGTACTATATTCGCAATAATTGTAAATATAGCACACTCTTTTACCATCATAAAACATGCTTATAATACAACGATTTAAAAGTTTTATATCAAATTGAAACTCCTATTTCGCAATCACAGATAACAAATCAAAATAATTGTTTACCATTCATTTAATCATCCCATAGATAAAATCCAATAACGCTTAAACAAATGGTAAACAATTCAAAAATTCTATTTCATCTGATTCTCGTAATCAAAAGCCAGCATCTTCTCAATTAGCTTTGCCTTGGCTTCTTCCATGGCTTCTATTGATTCTGATTTAGTTAAAATATAGCCTGATGCTGTAGTTGAAATAAAAGTGTCAATTCCTTCAATATCTTCTTCAATTATTGGAATGGCTTTGTCATCCTCTTCTTCAGATAGTTTTGCACGAATACTTGATGCAATTTTGTTAGCATTTTCTCCAATAGTAACAGCCAATGTTTCCATTAAACTAAATGTACGAGATTGATTTGAAGTGATAGTCCAATCAATAATTGCTTCTGCCAAGGCAGGAATTAATCTTTCCCTTTCTTTTTTAGGAGCAACTAAACATTTGCCGAAAATATTTTCTGATTCTATCCAATCTAACTCTCTTAGTTTTTCTTCAGTCTCGGTAGTTATTTCTGGTTCAAAACT
>QMPG01000418.1 GCA_003648455.1 Bacteroidota bacterium | reverse complement strand
ATTGACTGTTGTTTGAGAAATTTCCCAGTTTTGACAAAACTCACATTGCAAATTACATCCAACACTACCAAGCGACAATATATTTCTACCGGGATAAAAATGATATAAGGGTTTTTTCTCAATGGGATCGTTACTTATTGAAGATATTTTATTGTAAACTTCTGAATATAGAATGCCTTTGTGGTTAATTCGCACTCTACATACACCTCGATTACCATCAGAAATAATACAATTATGAGGACACAAAGTGCATTTGACTTTATTGTTAGGTAGCTTTTCGTAAAAAAGTGCTTCTTTCATTCTTGTAAGATTTAAATCAATAGTTAATTAACCTTCATGATTAGTTTCTCCACGTTGTTGGTTTGATTTTTCTTTTTTTTGTGAAATGAAGTGTAGCGAAACGTAACAAAAAAAAATAACGAAAAAATGACAACTTGCTTAAATTTGTATAACCTAAAAAAATACAGAAATGAAACAAATTTATCATTCTAATGCAACAACAAATATACGATTGTGTTCAGAAATTAACAAAAGTAATTTGCCAAATAATATTTTGGCTGAAAAATACGAAGTATCAAAAGATACTATTTGTAAATGGGAAAACAGAGAAAATTTTAAAGACAAAAACTCAAAACCTTTTATACCAAAAACGAATGGTATAGTAGAAAAAGCTAATGATGAATCCAGTCTAAAAAGCAAGTATCTACCTATTTGTTCATTCAGAACTGGATTTATAGACTTATGACAGACTATAGTTTTATTCTTACCCTTGTCTTGTCTGTTAATAAAATTTCAATTTAATATTTATTTTACAAACATAGGATAACAAAAAAGACCTTTTTAGGCTGGACTCAATGATATTATAAAAAATGAAACTATAAAAAAAAATGACTATGAAAATGTAAATCAAATGAATGAATGAGGGTTTAACAAGATTTTTAATCTGCTATAATCTTTACAGAATACACGGTAGCCTTAGAAGAAAGCTAAAAATTAAAACATCATTTAATGCAATTGAAAAACTTATGGTGAACAAAGCCGAACCATGGTTTGAAATTTCACCCCATGAAATAAACCTTATTTTTACTGACATAACTTAACTTATTGAATATATTTAACGAGGTAAACCGGAAATCTTAAAAAAAAATCATTGCTCTTTAAAAAGAAAATTTTAACTTTGAAAATTAATAATAAAACAAGTTGCTAACAACAAACTTGCGAAACTTAACACTAAATATTTATTTGATGAACAGTAAAAAATCAGCAGAGAGGTTACAAAACTCTATATTAAACAGTACGGAAAAAAAAGTGCTTATTTGGATTGCAAAAAGGATACCTAAAAGGATAAATTCAGACCATTTAACAATAATTGGGTTTGTTGGAGCTTTGCTATCCGCCGCAGGATATATTCTCTCTAACTGGGGTTTAGAGTTTCTGTGGTTAGCTTCATTTGGCCTGTTTGTGAACTGGTTTGGAGATAGCCTTGACGGCACATTGGCACGGGTAAGAAATGCCCAACGCCCCATTTACGGATTTTTTATTGATCACACTATCGATGGATTAACCGTTTTGGTGATATGTATAGGTGCAGGTCTTTCACCATTAGTATCATTTTCGATTGCTATGCTGGTACTTAGTGGCTATTTACTCTTATCAAGTTTCACATATATCAATACATACCTTGAAGGCAAATTTAAAATTGATTACAGTAAGCTTGGACCTACAGAGTTTCGCTTAATTGTTATCCTTATTAACACAATGTTTATTTATTCGCCAATCAAAAATCAGCAGTTTCCTTTTATGGGTTATACTTTAAGCCTATTCGATGCCTTTTGTTTTGTGATTGCACTGATTCTTATCTTTATGTATTTGGTTAACTTTATTAAGGATAAGAAAAAATACGAAAAAATTGATCCGCCTAATCATGATACAAACAAATAAAAATTTTACAAAAAGGCATATAGCAATTAACTATTTGAAATTTTTAATGAGCCGTGTAGTTGGCACAGTGGTTGATACAGGTGTGCTGTGGATACTTTCGACACATATTTTTAAATCGTATGTAGGGATTTACTTTATATCACCAACCATTTCGTTTGAGTTTGCAGTGGTTTCAAATTTCTTCTTTTCATATTTCTGGATATGGAGGAGACGAATATCTACAAAAAGCATAAAAACCTTTTTTACCCGTTTCATCGCTTTCAACCTCGCCTCTATTATAGGTTTTGTAATTAAAATGAGTTTACTTCTGTTGTTAGCAAGGATGTTTGGTTGGAATGTTGTTTACTGCAATATTGTAGCCCTGCTAATATCCGGTATTATAAATTTTATTCTTGCAGAGTTTACGGTGTTTAGAAAAAAACCGCAAATAATTGCTACAGTAAACGATATGGGGGAATTAGAAAATATAAACCATTAACACGATATGAGATTAGTAAAGCATCCCACTTCTAAGTGTTTTTATTAATTGAAAAGTACCCACTATAATAATTGGAAAGTGTACCAGTTTGAACGATAAAAATACAATTATTTATCCAATAAAATAATTGTGAGTCCACTCCGAAAACTAAAGTTATCAATTTATAGCCACTTAGTGGATTTATAACAAATTGACGTACAGATTTATAGCTTTCAGTCTTTTTGTAAGATTAACCACTAGCGGCTTTTTGGAGTGGATTCAACTTTATAAACTTTGAGTCCACTCCGAAAAGTGTCGGTGTGAATATTTTCACAAAAAGGCTACGAGTTTATTGTCTTATAATCAGTAAATTAACAAATTCACGCCGACACTAAAATACTTATTTTTGAGTTTTTTAGACTTTTCGGAGGGGATTCAACTTTTCTATTCTCTTATAATTTTAATCTGCCCATCATTCCATAACTTTATTATGCTCGATGGTTGAGCCGAAGAAATTTCTTCCTGACGCCATTTTACAACATAATCTACTTTATCGACAATATCAGGATTTATATCAAAAAAACTTTGAGGATATTTATCTCCACTAAAATTGGCAGAAGTTGAAACAATAGGTTTTCTAAATCGTGAAATAATTCTGCTGCAAAAGTCATCATTAGTAACACGAATAGCAATGCTACCATCTTTATTGATTACATTCCGGGCAAGATTTTTAGCTTTCTCAAAAATTACAGTAATTGGTTTTTCCGAAAATTCAATTAAGTCATAAGCAATATCAGGAACAGCATCTGCATAATTACCTATACGATTAATATTGTCAATTAGCACAATCAAACTTTTAGCATCAGAACGTTTTTTTATTGAAAAAACTTTTTTAACAGCTTCTGCGTTTGTAGCATCGCAGCCAATACCCCAAATTGTATCTGTTGGGTAGAGGATTACTCCACTATTTTGTAAAACCTGTACAGCTTTGTTTATATCGTTTTGCATAATAATATTTTAATAGTATAAAGAATGAATCCACTCCGAAAAATTTTAATTTTAAATAACCGAGACCTGACAGGTTTTCTATTATTCATACTATCAGCAATTTAGACACGTTGCTTTTTATTGGAACAAACCTGTCAGGTGTTTTTGGAGTAGTATCAAGACGATATTTTTTTTAACCCGAAAAATTCATAATTTTTCTACGCTTAAGGATTACCAACAAATTTGGTGTTTTTAAAACCCCAAATTTGGGTACTTCTAATGCGGGGTTTCCCGCTTTACTTTCCACTATCCATCGCTAATTCATGCAATTCACTTCGTTTT
>QMPG01000417.1 GCA_003648455.1 Bacteroidota bacterium | reverse complement strand
TTGGCCGAAAATAGAAGATGTATCGGATGTTATTCGTAATAACCGAACGTTAAGCAACAACATTTTCCCGCAAAAACGACGGGAAATAAATAAACAAAGAAAACATAACCCCCAAAAAAGGAGGAAAAAACCAAACATTAAATTATAGTGTTTTTTACCATAGTGGTAAAAAAAGAAAAATTTTAACTCAATAAGGAGAAAAATTATGTTTATCAAATTGTTAAAAATACCGTTATTTGTTATAATATTTATAGCAATAGCGTGTAACTTGAACTTGGCATTAGCAAATCAGGATTTGGTCGCTTCTATTACACCAAATATCAATTATGCTTTTGAAGGGCAGGTAATTACATTTACTGCTAGTGCACAAGGAAGTGAAGGAACACTAAGCTTCTTATGGTCAGGAGGTGGTACATCGAGTACAAAAACTTATACAATACCAAGTTTAAACGAAAGTCCATATGAGATTACGTGTACAGTAACAGATAATAATACTTCAGATCCCGCAACAATAAATATTACGATTTTTGAGGATTTTGATATGGACATAGATGCTGATTACGATGGAAATATAGATGATGATGATGATGACATAGAAGAAAGCTCCGGTGGTATTGTTAGTGTAAATCAAGATGACGATAATGATAATAATACACTTGATAAAAACGAAAGCGGAACAGTATCCGGTGAAAATGATTTGGAGAAAATTGAACTGGCAATAAGCCCAATGCCAAATGCGGGAAATGTAGTGCTTACAGCAATAACAGGTGGCAGCAAAATAAAAATATGGGAAAATGCTAATAAAGTGACTCAAATAATATTACCTAAAACATGGAATTTAGAAAATGATACAATTCCGGACTCAATTTATGTTGAAGGTGTTGCGGGAAGTAGTTCCCAACGTGATATAGAGTTGCAATTATGTTATGAAAATTCATCAATATTACGAGATAAGATTAAAATTACTAGTATAAAAGTTGATATTGATAAAATTGCTTTTAATTATGATCCGGCATCCCATTCGCATGATGGTTTGAATATACGTGAAAACTATTCAACGGCAATCTCAATACCGGAATATGTTAAGAATGTACAGAACAAACCCGTTGCTTATATAAAAAATGAAAGTGTTAAAATGTTAGTCCGAATAAAAATAGAACCTTCTTCATTTAGTACCATAAAAATAAAAGGTATTTCCGATGATTCTGATGGCTCACTTGGAAATATTACAGAAAAAGAGGTGACATTTAGCAATGGAATTTCACAGGAAGGGTCTGATAATTCATCCACATCAGGAATTGATGAAAGTGAGTATATTGAATTTTCAGTAGGTAATACGCCAAATAAGGTTTTTGTTTCCGTGGATAATTGGAAATGGGTTGTTACAAAATTGGATAATACAACTATCCCCGATATGGATGTTGATAAAACTACAGGACACAAAATATACACCGTTTTTGCTGAACCGCATTCGCCGTGGGTAACATCCAGCGGAAGTAATAAAAATCCTTGGACCAATGTCCTCGAATACGCTTGCACTTGGGCGAAAAATGCAACAGATGAAAGTTCTGCCATTAGTTTAATAACAAGCAACGCATATACTGATTTCGGTAGAGAATATAAAGGTGGTGATTCACATACTGATTATTTTTATACATATTGTAGATTAACAGAATTATTATCGCATAATTGGGTAGATTGCCGCGACATGTCGGCTGTTGTTCAACTTTTCACCCAAATTCTTGGCGGTACATCAGTAAAAGTACTTCGTATTTATTATATAAACTGCAAACCGATTTGGCCAATTGGGAAACCTGAAACGCCAAATATTAATTGGTATTATCATCAATTTGGTTGGTATGATAATAAAGTATACGATGCTTGTATAAAAATCAAAGGATCTGTGCAATATATTCCGATTGGCGATGACCGAGATGGTAATTATAAATCTAACTTACGTTTATCAGGAAACTGGATTCCGGAGTCTTCTCAATCTATAACATCATTTCATTAAGGAGGTATTATTATGTTTACAAAAAAAATAATTAAAAGTACATTGTTATCCGTTATATTTATAATTGGATTTTCCGTAACATCTTATGGAAAAACACCGGTAGAAAAAATGCCTGAATTTAAGAAATACCAAGAATTAATATTAAGCACATCTGAACTATCAAATTTTACTAAAAAATTATATGAAAGTTCATGGGCTTATAAAATTGGAGAAAATGGTAAGCCAATTGAAAAGTTTTGTATTGGTCAGGAAATACAATCAACAAATGCTAATGAAAAAGTACATATAAAATATGGAGTTTTTTCTAATACAAATGAAGCTCATAAAGCAATTATGTTTCATATTAATCATATTGCAGAAGTTATGAGGTCTAATCCACAGTTTGAATCTGAACTAATTCAAGTTCCTGATGAAGCATATTTTGAATTAGATGGTACAACAATTATTTTTAGAATTAAAAATACTTGCGTGCTTCTATTTTGTTATGGTAGCGGTGGTAAAGACATTAAGACAGAAAGCGAAGCAGTAATAAAGTTTGCTAATCAGATAATTGAAAAAATCGAGAAAATCGAGTAAAAATTTTTACTTATTTTTAAAATCAACCAGTCGGAGTTTTTCATAAGAAAAGCTCCGGCTTTTAAAAAATATATTGTAGAAAGTCATAAAACATACAAAGAATTGAAAATGCAAGTTTTTGTAGCCGACCTCGCTGAGGTCGGATTATATGCTTGTCTCATCACAGCTGATTTTATCTGCCGTCCCCGGCGGGAACGGCTACAAAAAAAATAATATCCCGTTAAGGAGGAATTATTATGTTTACAAAAAAAATAATTACAAGTATATTATTATCGGTTTTTTTAATAATTGGATTTTCCGTAACTTCTTATGGGAAAACACCGGTGGAAAAAATGCCTGAATTTCAAAAATATCAAAACTTAGTATTTAAATCATCAGATTTAAACAATTATATAATTGAAACTCGTGAAAATTCATGGCGTTATAACACAGACCTTAATGATAATGAAACACCATTAGGTGCATGGGAATATGCTAAAGGAACTAAAGGGAAAATAATAAATAACTTTGCCGTTAACCAAGAAATTCAATCAACTAATAAGTTAATTAAATTACATATAAAATATGCTGTTTTTTCTAATACAAATGAAGCTCATAAAGCAATTATATTCCATGTTAAAACTATTTCTGTCGTTATGAGGACTGAACCACAGTTTGAATCTGAACTAATTCAAGTTCCTGATGAAACATATTTTGCAACAGATGGAACTGCAATTATT
The DNA here is from genome assembly GCA_003648455.1 of Bacteroidota bacterium. The sequence goes on along the minus strand of QMPG01000417.1, from coordinate 418 downwards.
TTCAGAAGTAAGAATATATGTGTGCTTATATCTTGTTATTATGGTAAGAATGAAAAAGAAGAGAGAGAAATAACAATTAAGTTTGCTAATCAGATAATTGAAAAAATTGAGAAAATAGAATAAGAATCTTTACTTATTTTAAGGTGAAATATATACCATTTTTGCCGAACAACTATAATGGTCTAATAATATACCATAATTAGAAATAAATTAATGAATTTTTAAAATTAACCGGCCGGAGTTTTTTGAAAGAAAGGCTCCGGCTTTTTTAAATACATTTTTCGTAAAATATGACCTATAATGGGGTCGTACCCGATAATATAGAGTTAAATAGCGTATATAAAGATATTTATAACTAATAATACAGCTTATATTACTGTTAAAATGCTTATTTTTATGTTAAATATTGCTTTCTAAG
>QMPG01000416.1 GCA_003648455.1 Bacteroidota bacterium | reverse complement strand
TTGGGTATTACTAAATCGGGGTTTACTTGCGTGAGCTCACCGCCAGCTGGCGGTTCGGTTCCCGCTTTGCACCCCACTATCTATCACACATTCATACAATTCACTTCGTTTTTGTATGAATAACGCGGGTTAACATATTTTTGAGACTATAGTTATACAGAGGCAAATATTAGCCGTAGCAGTTTTCAATATTAGCAATTATTTAATTTCGCAATTTATTGCCAATTATCTTCGCCTTTAGATATTTCTGATATAAGAATTTTTTCAACATCATCTTTATCAGGAACTTCTCTAGATGCAATTTTTTTACCATTTATGTATGCCGAAGGAACTCTTCTGTTTTTGTCAGCCGGGTCGCGTTGATATCCATCTGTTGGTATAATCGTCATTGCCTCACCTGCATAATATATATCTAAATGAAGCTTGTCGGGATATTGTTCGAGAAATGAAGTCATCATTTGGATTAGCTGTTTGCATTTTTTTGTAGGCGGACCTGCAACTAATAATTCTATTCTTAGTTTTTTTGTGTTTGTATCCATTTTAATCTTTTTTAATATCTTTCAATAATGTAATGATACCTTTTTTTATATCTTCCGGTAGTAATGAATTATCAATAATATTAAAAGCTTTCGAAATATTTACATTTTTCAAATTGTTCTCAATTGATTTTATTTGCTCACCACTTGCAATTAAAAAATCTCCTTTTATCGATATGTCTTTAATAACTCCGTAGTTTAAGTTCAATGATAAAATTAAAACTCCGCTTTTAACTTTTGTTGAAAGAATAGTTGAATAATTTCGCTTTTCGCTATAAGTCCATTGTGGATTTGAAAATTTTGTTTTATACAAATCTTGAGCTAATTCTAATTCTTTTTTATTTAATCCTTCAATTTTAGTATTGATTTTCAACACATGAGAAAGATGCTTTACAAATTTATTTTGAAATTCATCAATGTCAATTTTCTCGTTTACAAGTTCTGACAAATTTAAAACCCTGTCTTTTACGTTTTTAAATCCTTTATCAATAAATTTAAGATTTGAAGGTTTTAAGGTTCTTTGCATTTTCTCTTTATTCACATTAATGAGGAAACTACCACTGTGCATAAATGCCGAATACCAATCTAATTGTGCCGAACCGTAAATTTTTTTACCGTTAACGGCTATGTCGTTTACCGGCGATATTTTTGCAGAAATACCATAATCTGAACAAGTTAAGATTACAGCTTGTCCGAATATTTGATATAGCTCTGTTGTAGAGTTGACGGAAAGCTTTTTTAAAAAACTTTTTTTGAAATAAGCCGAATAGCAGAAAGTGCCTTTATCTTGATAAACAGCACCACCAGGATTTATCCGGCGAACAATTTTTATTCCATTTTTTTTACAGTATTCAACATCAATATCTTCTTCGGGATGTTGATAAATACCAATAGAAGTCGATGGCTCGAGCATTCTTATTCTTATTGTATTAGGACTGTTATCTTCGTCAACATTTCGTAATACGGCTTCTTCTACAGCAAAGTGCATGAAAGGTTCTGTAATATTATCTTTTAATAATCTCCATGTTTCCATTTTTTTATTTCTTGTAATATGGACATTTTTCTTTTTTACAATCAGGTAATTCATCCTGAAAGTCACACACAATATTCAAGGGTTCAAGGTTTAAACCTAAGTCGTTTATTAATACATTCCATGCTGACTCTATACCTGCATAAGTGCTGAATTTACAACATCGGGGTCCACCTAAATCAGTTAATTTCATCAACGCTTTTGAAACAGTTTTTATTGTTAATGAGCGTTCTCTATCTTTTAAATAATTTGATTTTGTAAACATTGATATTGCAACGCCTGCCGATACGCATGCTCCACATGCACCTGTGCTTCCACATGAGCCGTAGGGTATGTTACTTCCTCGTTTCATTGCACCTTTTATTCTTGCAGCAGTTAGATTTACATACCCGAGATTTTTTAAAGCAGACAGAATTGCCGGTGCTGTAAGCTCATGATGTTCAACACCATATGCGTTAAACGAAGCATGTTTCATAATCAGATTAACAATATCAACAGGATTTTTCAATTTAGTATTTAAACAAACTCTTTCAATTATTTCTGACTGAGTTGCCAATCTACAATCTTCACATTGATAATGTCCATTTGGGCAAATATAATCTGCCTCTTCTTTTGCACCACAAAAGGTGCATGTTGCAAAGCCGGAATATTCAATGAGTTCTGCTTTGCAAATAACACATTTAAACATGATTATAAAATATATTTTATTTATTTTTTTCTATTATTGTCAATATCTGTTCTTTGGTAATGCCTTTTAAATCAGGTTTTTCAATAATATTAACTAAATCATTGAAATCAGGTATTTGTCCAATGCTGAGCAAAATATCATCTGCATAAACCATTGGATAAATAAACTCATGAAACTGTTGTTCAGCCATTGAAGAAATATTGTCTAGTTCCCATTTGTCAGTTTTAATGTCTATTACTTTAATCTTTTCGTTTCGGTTTTTAAACCAATTTGACATAATCTCTTTTATTTGTTGCGAAGAGTACGATGAACAACAACTTTTTAATCCGTCGTTTAAAATTACTTTAATTTCCATATGATAATATCTTTCCCTTGATTAGTTATTAATTATATCTTTATTATCTACTATATTATACTCAGGTTGAATATTGCTGTGATGAATTCCTGATTTTATCAAAATGTTATTTATTAATAACAGTATTTTTTCAAATTGAGAAACATGAATATCATTGTTAACATCAATATGTGCTTCAAAAATTATTTGGTGTTCATCTAATTTCCATACATGTATATGATGAATGTTTTTTACACCTTCAATTTTATTTATTTTTGAGACGATTTTTTTAATATCAATATCTTCAGGAGTAAATTGCATCATTATCTTTAAAGATGCAGTAAATATTTCCCAACTGCTATATATTAAATATGCAGCAATCCCCAATGATAATACATTGTCAATCCAATTCCAACCAAGGTATTTAATAAAAAATCCACCGACAAGTACAGCAATTGATGTCAGCATATCTGTAAACAGATGTAAATATGCCGAACGAATATTCATACTTTTTTTGCTGTCTTTTTTTATCAATAATACACTTAACCCATTTAACAAAATGCTTAATGCTGCAAGATATATTACTATGTTTCCGTGTATGTCTTGTGGATTAGCATAACGCTCGATTGATTTTACAATTAATATTACTGCAATAATAATTAAAGTTGCAGAGTTAATAAATGCAGCTAATATTTCAGCTCTTTTATACCCAAAAGTACGATTTAATGTATTTTCTTTTACATAAAGTTTTTTAGCTATGTAACTAATTATAAGTGCAAGTACATCGCTAAAGTTATGCATTGCATCAGACAATAGAGCCATACTGCCCGAAATAATTCCACCAATGATTTGAGCAACAGTAATAACGGTATTTAAAAGTATAGTTATACCTATGTTTTTTGTGTTGTGTTCATGATGATGAGCCATGTTGTTTTTTTAAATTATTTATAATTATTTCTCTTCTCGGATTATATCCACGTGCTATTATTTTTCCGTTTATCAATATTGTGGGTAAAATCCATGTGTGATATTTTAAAATTTCTACTAAATCGCTAATGATAATAAGTTCTGCTTCAATTTTTTCATCTTCAAGCGTTTCCTTTATCGATTGAATTATTTTTTTACTTTTCCAACAACTTT
>QMPG01000415.1 GCA_003648455.1 Bacteroidota bacterium | reverse complement strand
TTGGAAGATTTGCAATTGATTTGTGATACTTATATTGAAGATTTAATCAAAACAGAAGAACTTAAACCCTTAGGGGAATACATTCAACAATCTGATGAACGAAATACAGAATTGGTAATTGACAATCTTTTGGGAATAAGTGTAAACAAAGTTTTCATACCAACTAAATCTAAAAAGGAACGACTAAATCTTTCAAATTATAAAGTAGTAAGAGAAAGGCAGTTTGGATATGTTTCTGTTACTTCAAGAAATGGTGAAAAAATATCCATTGCAATTTTAGATGGTGAAGCAGGATTAGTTTCAAGTACATACACTGTTTTTGAAGTAAAAGACACCGAAGAATTATTACCCGAGTATTTATATCTCTTTTTCCAAAGAACCGAGTTTGACCGTTACGCACGTTTCAATTCTTGGGGCAGTGCAAGGGAAACATTTAATTGGGACGATATGTGTAATGTAAAATTACCAATCCCCGATATAAAAATACAAGAAGCCATAGTTACCATTTATCATACTTTAGAAACTCGCAAAAAGATAAATGCACAGTTGAAGGATAGTATTAAACCGCTTTGTCCTGTTTTGATGCGTGGAGTTGTGGAGGAAATGGGATTAGGAATTTAATTATGGAAAAATACCAAAATAAATATCGCATAAAATCACATCGAATGCCTAATTGGGATTATTCGGGTAATGGTATTTATTTTTTAACCATTGTTACACAAAATCGTGTTTGCAATTTGGGAAAAATCGTTGAACACGTAGAGATGCACGGCTGTGCGTCTCTTGAATTATCAGATTTTGGTAAAATCGTGAAAACCGAATTATTAAAATCGTTTGAAATTCGTGATGAATTGTTTCTGGACGAATATATAATAATGCCAAATCATTTACACACCATTATTGTTTTAAATAAAAATGAAACCAATAATAATCTGGATGGTTCGGATGGTTTGCACGATTTGCACGATTTGCACGATTTGCACGATTCGCACGATTCGCACGTAGAGACGCACGGCCGTGCATCTCTACAATCCACGAAACAATCCACCGAACAATCCGAACCCCCAAAATTAATTCGTTTACCAAAATCAATTTCATCATTTATGGCGGGTTTTAAATCGGCAATAAATTCAAAAATTGATGATTATATTGACGATAACCAATTGAATATTCCAAAATACAATAGAAATAATCATTTTTTTCAATCAAATTACCACGACCATATTATCAGGAATAACAATGAATATAATCGTATTAAAAATTACATAATAATTAATCCACAAAATTGGGGTGAGGATAAATTTAATAACGGTAACGCTAAATGAAAAACAACCAACTCATAATATATCAAACCTCAGACGGAAAAATCAAAATTGAAACCCATTTTAAAAATGAGACAGTATGGCTTAATATAAACCAAATAGCAGAATTGTTCCAAAAATCTCGCTCTACTATCAATGAGCATATTCTTAATATTTATAAAGAACAAGAGCTTGAACAAGAGCTTTCGATGAGAAAAATCGGAAATTCCGATTTTTCTACCAAGCCTACTAATTTTTACAATCTTGATGTAGTTATTTCAGTTGGTTACAGAGTGAAATCGCACAGAGGTGTGCATTTTAGGAAATGGGCTACGGCACTTATCAAAGAGTATCTGATAAAAGGCTTTGCAATGAATGATGAACTGCTAAAAGAAGCAGGAGGCGGAAACTATTTTGATGAGCTTTTGGCTCGTATCCGCGATATTCGTTCATCAGAAAAGGTATTTTGGCGTAAGGTTTTAGATGTTTATGCCACAAGTATCGACTACGACCCAAAAACAGAACAATCGATAATGGTGTTTAAAACCATACAAAACAAAATGCACTGGGCAACTCACGGGGAAACAGCAGCCGAAACTGTTTACAAACGAGTAGATTCGTCAAAAGAGCATATTGGGCTAACAAATTTCAGAGACGAAATACCAACAAAAAAAGAAGTTGAAATTGCTAAAAATTATCTTGCCGAAGATGAATTGAATATTTTGAACCGAATGGTAACTGCATTTTTGGAAATCGCGGAGATTCAAGCATTAGACCGTACACCAATGTATATGGCAGACTGGATTAAGCAGTTGGATACTTTCCTGAAAATGACCAATAAAAACATTTTGCAACATTCAGGAACTATTAGCCATCAAAAGGCAATAGAAAAAGCTCACGGTGAATATGAAATCTATAAAGAAAAAATAAAGAATAGAATCACACAAGTTGAAAAGGATTTTATTAAGCAAATTGAAAATAAAACTAAAGGCTTAAAGAAATAAGTTAACTATTACCATAAAAAGGTATGGATAAAAAGGAAATAAAGGAGTTGGGTAATGCAATTATGACCTTACAGCGCGAAGCTGTAGCGCAAACGCTACTGATTTGGAAACCGGAAGCTGAAAGAATAATTGATACAAATAGTAAGGACATAAACGCTATTGAACACACTTTAGATGCTCTTTGTGAAGTGGCTTTTGATGATGAAATTTTAGTTCTGTTTAAGAAATTATGTCGCTATTATTATGACATAGACCCACAAGCCACAGCAGAACAAATCCAGTTTTACCGAGAAATGTGGGATAATAATGATGAAATAGAATCCGATGGGTAAATTTACAGAAGGAAAATTAGAACAGGCTTTTATTGAGCTTTTAGGAAATGAAGGTTTTCCACATTTCTTGGGTAATACTATTTCCCGAGCAGATGATGAAGTATTGATTGAAGAAGATTTAAAAAACTATTTACTCAATCGGTATAAAAAAGAACAACTTACTGAAATAGAAGCCCAAACTATTATTCTTCAACTAAAAACCCTTTCTTCTGCTGACATATACGAGAGCAATAAAAAAATAATACGTTGGCTTGCTGATGGTTTTATTCTCAAAAGAGAAGACAGAAAGCAAAAAGACATTCATATTGAACTGATTGATTATTCCGGATTAGATGCTCAAAGAAAAAGCAATGACTTAGACAATGTATATGCCGACCCACCTGCAAAATATGGCAAAGACCATAATATTTACAAATTTGTAAATCAATTGGAGATTGTTGGTACAGAAAAACGAATTCCAGACGGTATTATTTATATAAATGGTTTACCTGTTGTAGTGTTTGAATTCAAATCTGCAATAAGAGAAGAAGCCACAATACATAATGCTTACGAACAATTAACTATTCGCTATAAAAGAGATATTCCCGAACTTTTTAAATACAATGCTTTTTGCGTAATTAGTGATGGCGTAAATAATAAAGCAGGTTCGTTTTTTGCCCCTTATGAGTTTTATTACGCTTGGCGGTCCGAGCCGGACAGGCAATTATTTAATCAAGATGGTATCAACTCAATGTATTCTATGGTACAGGGCTTGTTTAATCAAAATATATTGCGAGATGTTATCCAAAACTTTATCTACATTCCCGATACTTCAAAGAAAGATGAGAAAATAGTTTGTCGCTATCCTCAATATTATGCAGCTCGTGTTTTATACGAGAATATAAAAAAAGCAGAAAAACCTGATGGAGACGGAAAAGGCGGAACTTATTTTGGTGCGACTGGAAGCGGTAAAAGTTTTACAATGTTGTACCTCACTCGCCTACTAATGAAAAGTGAGCATTTTGAAAGTCCAACCATTGTACTCATAACTGACAGAACAGATTTAGACGACCAACTTTCAGGTCAATTTACAAATGCTAAAAGTTTTATTGGT
>QMPG01000414.1 GCA_003648455.1 Bacteroidota bacterium | reverse complement strand
GTTGTTAATCCGGTAGTTGACCTTATAATCATTTCATAATTATTGGTTTTAGCATATTCAAATGATTCAGAAATATTATGAGGGTAAATTTCAATTATGCCAGAGAATTGAGAATTGTTGAAGCTTGAATATCCAGCTTCAAATGCTGACTTAATATCTGCATCATGTTGCTCATATCCTTCAATACCAGAAATTAAGACTTTATTAACAGACTGAGAGAAATTTGTAGCTACCAAAAGGACTACAAACAAAATAATTTGTCGCATATGCACTCCATTGCATTTCTATCCGGCTAAGATTCCGTTCTTAGTAAGAGATTGGATAGGATTTATAACTCTAAAAAAGAATAATATTTAGTGCTATTATCGGAGAGGATGTTGATTTGTTTAGTTTCTAAAGGAAGTTAGATTTTGGATTAAGTTTTTGATAGGCATAAAAAAAAATCCAACCTACTAATAAGATTGGATTAGAAAATAACAAGAAATAAATGTAGCGACTTATTATATAGACCTTGAGGAATAAATATTTTATTGTCTCAGTGTGAGTTAAAACTATGCACTTTAGTGCATCTCGCTTTCAGCTTCTAAAAATGTTATATTTGAGAAATGGAAAAGCAACGAACGAGCAGTCATACAGTATCAGATTTAACAGTTCATATAGTATGGTCAACTAAATATAGATACAAAGTATTGCAAGGAGATATTCAAAAAAGGTGTAGGAGCATATTGCGACAAGTTTGTGATTCTTTAGACATTGTGATATTAAAAGGAGTTGTATCACAAGACCATGTTCATATTCATATAAATTACTTACCTTCAGACTCAGTAAGTGAAATAGTAAAAAAACTAAAAGGAAGAAGTTCACGAAAATTGCAACAAGAATTTCCAGAATTACGCAAACGATATTGGGGACAACACTTTTGGGCAATAGGTTATGGATGTTGGAGTACAGGAAACATAACAGAAGAAATGGTTAATGAATACTTGGAGCACCATAGAAAACCTAATGAAGAGAAAGACGATAATTTTATAATAGAATGACTTTTAGTCATATTTTAAAACTATGGACTTTCAGTCCATAGTGGTTTATTTACAAAGTGAACAAAAGCCAGAGAACTTGGAGTAACGTAATGAGCCCGTAGGGCGAATGGAGTTACCCTAAGTTCTCTCGAAAATTTCAGATGTCATTTTGTAAAAAAGCATTCAAATGAAAACTTGTATACTTAATTTTGCTTTACCAAAAAGGAAATTAAATATGAAACAAGTATATCATTCAAATGCCGTAACTAATTTACACATTAGAAGTGAAATTAGAAATAGCAATTTGACCAATTTAGAATTAGCAGATAAATACAATACTTCAATAGCTACAATTAGTAAATGGAAAAATAGAGTAACACTTGCTGATAATACTTCTGCTCCAAGCCACATAAACTATGCTCTAAGTGATATAGAACAGAGCTTGATAACTTCTATTAGAAAAACAACTTGGTTACCTCTTGACGAAGTTTGGGAAATGATGTTGGAGCAAAACACAACTATTACCAGAAGCTCTGTTTATAGAACATTTTGTAGAAACAATGTCAATAAAGTTCCTCAAGAGAAAAAAGATAAAGCAAAGAAATTTAAGGAATATCAACCAGGATATTTGCATATAGATGTAACATATTTGCCAAAATTTGATGGAGTTAAATACTACCTTTTTGTGGCAATAGATAGAGCAACCAGAACTCTTTATTTTGAAGTGTATGATGCTAAAACAAGCGAAAATACTGAATCATTTATGAATAATTCTTTAGAGTTTTTTCCTTTTCAAATTACTCATGTTCTTACTGATAATGGCTTGGAATTTACCAATAGACTCATTAAATCTAAAAAGGGTAATCTTTGCACAAAACCATCTAAACTTGATGTTGTTTGTGAAGACAACAAAATAGACCACAGACTTACAAAACCAGCTACTCCTAAAACCAATGGGATGGTTGAAAGAGTTAATGGAACTATTAAAAATGGAACGATACTTAAAGAAAAATATGAAAACTTAAATGAAATGTTTTCTGCATTAAACCTATTTCTTATTCATTACATGCTATACAGAAGACATGGAGGGCTTAGAAAAGAGCTTAATGTCAGAACTCCTTTTAATGCTATTGAAAAATGGTACGAACTTAAACCACGTGTTGAGTCAAAAAAAAAGGTAACTTTAGTAGCATTCGTTACATCAAAATACAAAGGTAACCAAAGCATCTGTTTTCTTTATAAATTAAATCTATTATTCTAAAGATAACTACCCCTTCTGTTAATGTAAAATATCAGGGGAACGTAATGAGCCCGTAGGGCGATTGGAGTTACCCTGATATTTTTTAGTTTGTTATTTTTCTCATAGATAATTCAGTATCCTTTTTATTTTCCTTTCAACTTCCTTTTGCAACTTAAAGGGATTTAACCGGTTAAATTTCTTCTTCAATTCCTTCTCCTTTTTCTTTGTCAAAGTTCCGCTTTCAAGTATACGCTCTAACGGACTTTTCGGCGGTGAATGTTTTTTCATTACTTTTCCGTTTATTCTTTCCTTGGAAATCAATTTCATTGAAGGAAGAAAATAATTATGCAAGTAGCTCCATTCGGTTAAAAATAAATCATTCATCATTTCTACTATCTCCGGTTTATCAAACCTCATATAACCGAAATACTGACGTATATGTGTCCAATTCTTTCCCTCGATATGTGCATTGTCATTTTTCTGATATGCTCTTGACCTCGTATAATTTACCGGTTGTTTTCGTTTCGTGAAATAATTATATAAATGCCAATTAATAAACTCTCCTCCGTTATCACTGTCAAATCCCCTTAATCTAAACGGTAGTGATTCTTCTATTGATCTTATGGCTGAAAAGGCTGTTCTTTGTCCTTTCCCCCACAAAGCTCTCGCTTCGGTCCAACCGGTTGCTATATCTACTATGTTGAGACTATAAACAAACGTTCCGGATAATGAACCACCGCAATGAGCTACCGTATCGGCTTCTATAAACCCGGGTTGAGTCTCATCCCACTGTCGGGTTTTTATCGGAATTTGTTTCCTTATTAATGAACCCGGCTTGGTTGTTGCCAAACCTAATTTACCGTATTTGTTCTTGTCGGCGCGTAAAAGTCGTTCTATGCTTGAAGCTGATATTTCCAAAAGCAGCTGTTTCGTCTCTTGACTTAATTCTGTCGGATAATGTGGTAACCAAATCGGTATCATGGCTTTTAACCTTAACGAACAAACAAGATTGCTTGCTTTCCAAAGTTTTATTAAGAATGTTTTTATCTCCGGTGAATTATACTTCTTTTTTCTTCCTCTTTTCCACTTCTGTTTTTCATTGTTACTTTTTTCCTCTTTTGCGTTTAGCTTACGAATGGCGTATTTCCGGTTATAATTACAAGTTGTGCAAAATTCATCTAATATTTTTTTCTTCTCCGATTTACTTGATGATAAATATCGCTCTTTAATCGTTGTTAGATAGTCTTGTTTTGATTCGTTACTCATTGATTTTCTCCATAGTTGTATGGTTACTTTTTATTTTGACGTAACGACTTCTATTTCTATGCTCTTCGGTTACCTTTTTTTTGACTCAATTCGAACCAGAACTGTTTAAGCAAAATCCTTCGGATTTTAAAATTAAATTACTTAATTTAAAACAACCAAATTATTCAAGGTTTCGTAAACAACCTTGTGAAACTTGACAATTATC
>QMPG01000413.1 GCA_003648455.1 Bacteroidota bacterium | reverse complement strand
TTATCTGACACTCATTCATATTTAGACGAAAGAATATTTTCTTTTTTTGAGAACTGCGATGAGATATGGCATGCAGGCGATATTGGCAATATTGATTTAGCCGATAAATTAGCTGCCTTTAAACCTCTCAAAGCCGTGCACGGTAATATTGACGGACAAGATGTTAGAATTGCTTACCCAAAACACCTTCGTTTTATGTGCGAGAATGTTGATGTATGGATTACTCACATTGGAGGTTATCCTAATAACTATGCTAAAGAAGTAAAACCCGAAATTTTTAGAAACCCTCCAAAATTATTTATTAGCGGACATTCGCACATCTTAAAAGTTATTTATGATAAAAAATTAGATTTGTTGCACATTAACCCTGGTGCTGCCGGGAAAAGCGGATTTCAAAAAGTATCAACATTAATACGTTTCACTATTGAAAAAAGGAATATTAAAGACCTTGAAATTATGGAGTTGGAAACAAGGGGTTGATGTTAAAAAATGTGGTATAGCCCCAAAAAAAATATATTATTAATTTCAATAGTTTAATAAAATTAAGCATTATAATTAAAACACTAATAATCAGATAGTTTGTTTTGTAAACTCCGTTTATCTCCTTATATTTGCAGATAAACAGAACTTTTTATTATGATAAAAAAAATAATTCACAAAGGAGAAAAACGTTTATCAGTAGAATTTAATTATGATAAAGACTTAATAAATAAAATAAAAAAAATACCCGGTAGAAACTGGAGTCAAAGCAAGAATTTCTGGCATATTCCTGATAACGAAGAGAGTAGAAAATATTTAAAAAAATATTTTTACGACATGTATGATGAATTTATAAAACAAAATTATATAAAGGATGGTAGCGTTCAACAAAACAAAAAAAATGAGGTTTTAATGTACAGAACAAAGCAACGAATAATTTTGGAGCTTCCTTTTAACAAAAAAGATACATCGTTTCTCAAAACATTAAAATATTATAGTTTCGATAATATTGAAAAACGGTGGATAGTAACAAACAATGAATTTAACTTAAAAGCTATAGAAAAACATTTTGGCAAGCGTATTAAGGTTTTAGAAAAATTGGTATTGAAAAAAGCCGCAAAAAATATAAAAAAGAACGAACTACATCTAATTGAGCATATAAAGGGAAGAATAAAAATAATATCGAAATTTGACAAAGAACTTGTTAGCATTATAAAAACTTTCCCTTATAGAAGTTGGGATGAGGAAAACGGATGGTGGACTACAGTTAATTCAAAAGAAGTTATTGAAAAAATTGAAACTTTTTGTAATAAAAAAGGAATAAAAATTAAATATTTTAATAGCACAAAAGCAAGTATGAAAGGCAGATTAATGAAAGAACAAATTCCGAACTATCGTGTATGTCCACAAAAATATATTGACAAATTACTTTTATTGAGATATAGTCAGCATACAATTAAATCTTACACCAGTAATTTTGAAGAATTTATAAACTATTACAATACAAAAAAAATAGAAGATATAAACGAAAAAGAGATTATTGAATTTACACGATATTTGGTTGTTGAGAGAGGTGTTTCTCAATCATATCAGAACCAATCAATTAATGCAATAAAATTTTATTATGAAAAAGTTTTGGGAGAAAGTAAAAAATTTTATTATCTCGACAGGCCAAAAAGAGAAAAAATTTTACCCGAAGTATTAAGCAAGCAAGAGGTAAAATTAATGATTGAAAAAACTGAAAACATTAAGCATAAATGCTTAATTATGTTAATATACTCAGCAGGACTAAGGGTAAGCGAAGCAATAAATATAAAAGTTGAAGATATTGATTCTAAAAGAGGAGTGATAAAAATAATTCAAGGAAAGGGAAAAAAAGACAGAATTAGTTTGCTATCAAAAGAATTATTAATAAATTTACGAGAGTATTATAAATTGTACAGGCCAAAAAAATATTTGTTTAATGGAATGTATAGTGGGAGTTACAATGCGAGTAGCGTTTTAAAAATTGTAAAAAATGCTGCTAAAAAAGCCGGAATAAAAAAAAGAGTAACAACTCATACTCTTCGACACAGTTTTGCAACTCATCTTTTGGAACAAGGAACAGATTTAAGATATATTCAAAATTTATTAGGACATGCATCAAGTAAAACAACAGAAATATATACACATATCACCAGAAAAGGAATGGAAAATATTAAGAATCCGCTTGATGATATGAATCTGATATAATGGATATAAACGGAATAGTCCGTTTATTCAATTGTTGGCAACCATAAAAAACAGAGAAACAATGAAAAAAATAAACATAGTATTTTTATTATTAATTATAGGGACTAATGTTTTTAGTCAAAACTATTTTGAAAACTTTAACAAATATCAAGTGAGTGGAGATACGCTTAAACAGAAAGAGCTTTTAGAAAAATGGGGAAAAGAAAAATCAAACGACCCTGAACTTTATACGAGTTTGTTTAATTACTATTTCCAAAAAAGTAGAAATGAAGTATTATTACTTGCAAGTGGCACACTGCCTAAAGGACAAGAGTATTTGGAATTGAAAGATAGTGCAAATCAGGTCGCAGGTTTTATTAGTAGTAAAATTGATTATGAAAAATCTAATTTAAAATTAGCGTTTGAGAGTATAGACAAAGGAATTAAACTATACCCCAATCGACTCGATATGAGGTTTGGAAAAATTTATGTTTTGGGTCAAATAAAAGACTGGAGAAACTTCACTGATGAAATAATTAAAACGATAGACTATTCTTCAATAAATAATAATGAATGGACTTGGACACTAAATGAAGAGAAAAAAGATGGCAAAGATTTCTTTTTGGGCTCGCTACAAGACTATCAGATGCAGCTATATAATACAATGGATGATGAGTTATTGAAAAATATGAGAGAAATTGCTCAAGCAGTCTTAAAATACTACCCAAACCATATTGAAAGTTTATCTAACCTCTCAATCACTTATCTTGTGGAGAAAAAATATGAAAAAGCATTAGTACTGTTAAAGAAAGCGGAAAAAATTAACCCCAAAGACTTCATTGTTCTCAATAATATTGCTTATTGTTACAAAGAGATGAATAATACAGATTTAGCGATTAAGTATTATGAAAAAGTGATTAAATATGGAGATAAGCGTGCGATTGAACAAGCTAAAAATGAAATAGAAAAATTGAAATAACGGTTGCCAACACGCAATATAAAAAATTGGGCAGAAAGTGGTGAATGTGAGCGAATTAACAATAAATAAACGGTGTAGTAAATTGAAAAATTGTAGTTTTTAAAATGCCCAAAATTTCATATTGCCAACCGTTAGTGGCCATAATAAAAAGAAATGACAGAGTATTGGACAGAAATAGACAGTGCAACAAAAACAACAATAATAGTAACTCTTTTGATTGCAATAGTAGGTTGGATAATTGCAATATGGCAATTTAGAATTGCAAATAGAAATAAGAAGTCATCAATTGTTTTTGAGAATAGATTAAATATTTATAATGAATATTTTAATAAGATTGATGATATCAATGAAAGGTTAATGATTGATTTCGATGAATATTTAGGACCAACAATCAAAAATATTTACAAGACAATCATTAATGATCCTGAAAACTCCAACCATGCACTTATTGACTTACAAACAGCACTAAGTGAAATAACGAGAAAGACTTCAAAAACAATTAGTCAAACAACCCAAGAATTACAGAAACTTCGATTTATAGCATCAAAAAAGACTCTTGAAATTTTAATGAAT
>QMPG01000412.1 GCA_003648455.1 Bacteroidota bacterium | reverse complement strand
TTCCTTTTCTCCATAATATATAAGCTACAGGAAAAGCTGCATACAATGGGCCGGCTTGTAAAAATGCCAACAGCATTATTAACATTATTCCTTTTATGCCTGAGGCATCACCAATATGTTTTTGTACTTTTTCTTTCGATACCCAAACATCAAAAAGTCCTACCAAAATAAACATAACAGGTAGTGCTAAAATCATTTCTTTTAGAAAACCCCAAAGTTATCTTGAAAAATACTAATGTCAGGGATATATTTAAAGAGGTAAGAACCCGCAATAAATAAAACAAAAGCAATAATTATTGGAAAATCGAACTTATATTTTTTTAAAATCTTTTTCATTTTACAAGTAATAATAGGTTAATGCCATAATTGTTCCTACTATAATAGCACCGATAAAACTTAATCCGTTTCGTATTAAAGTTGTTTTTAAACCAAAAAATTTGGCTTCTATCGGAATGGTTAAAATTCCTACCATTTTTAATGTTGTTATAAATACAGCAATAACGGACATTCCAACACCACCTTTAACTAAAATTCCTGCCAACGGGTATGCAATAAAACCAGGCATTATTGAAACCGAACCAATAAGTGCTGCCGAAACATAAGCCCCAAAACCAGCATCTTTGCCAAGATATTCGATAATAAATTCATCTGACACAAAATACAAAACAATGCTTACCAGAATAATAACAGACAATAATGGCGGTAAAATTTTTATAAACATCATAATTCCTTTTTTTATGCCTTTGAAAGTTTTTTTTCGATCGGCTATAAAAGAAATTAGAGTTAAAACTGCTGTTAAAATTATTATTGCTAACATTTATTAGATATTACCCACAATTATTTTTGTTCCATCTTTAATATTATCGGTAACAGGACAACGAGCTTCGGTTTCTTTAATCCATTCTTTTTTATTAATAAATTCTGAGAAAACTTTTATAAATTCCGGTGTTCGTAAATATCCGAATGATTTGTGTGGATTTGGTTTTCCGTTCATCTTATAGGTATTAATAACTATTTGATCTTCAACTTTTACACCTTTGCTGTTTGCTTCAAAATCATCAGACAATTTGTAATCCATTGCTATATTATCAGTAATATCTGAGAAATTATACCAATGCTTATTCACAGATTCAGGAGTTTGTAGCTTAATATTTCCTTGGTTTTCTGATTTCGATAACTTTGCTAGTTTGCTAATTACAAAAGGTGCCCCGAGAGGCGAACCAATTGTTACAAAAGTGTTTATAAGAATGTCTTTTTCTATAAAGCTCAATACATCAAAAGCAATTATACTACCCATTGAATGAGCTATAAGAAAAATTTCATCATTTTTATATTTTTCTAAAAGTTGAATAAGACGGTTATTAATTTCTTCTTTTTTTATACAATCTTCACTTTGCACTTTTTCGCAATTTTCAGTAAAATAGACTTCTAAATCTTTAAAATTATTATGAATAAAGCTTTTCGATATAAATGCAAATCGTAATTTATATTGACTATTCAAAAAAACAGAATAAATAATTTTCTTAAAAATTGTCTTTGTTTTTCTAATAAAATTATGATTTTTAGGTGTATTATCGTTTTCCGCTGGCACATAAACTTCATCTAAAAAACAGGGGTCTTTTTTATCTTTTTCATTTTCAGAAAGCGGTTTGTCATATAAGATATCAGCCCAGTAAGCTAACTCAAATACAGGCATTTCAAATTTTAAATATGCTTTTTCCTGCCCTTCCTTTATAGACATGTAAGCCCATTTACTTAAAATTTCTTTTGTAGGTTTATTTCTTAATCCGTGTATTGCAATAATTACTTTTGCCATTTCTTTATTTAAAATATATTTGCAATTGTATCGATGCCATATAATTAACAATTTCTCCACCAGTTAATTGAAAGAAGTTATCGAAGAATAACATCAGCTTTTGTTTATTGAATAAAAAATTATAGCCAAAATGCACATAAGGGTCGTTATTGGTTTCTGTAATTAAATCGTTATACTTTTCGTATGACAATACAATCTGGATTTTTTGTTTTATATTAATAGCAGTTAAAAAATAATAGCCGTCAGAAATTTGATTTTCGAGATTAGCATTTAAGTATTCTGCCTGAAAACTGATAAATTTATATTGATACAATGCAAAAATATTGTATCTGAAATCGTTGCCCGAGAACAAAACCGTATCGGGTAAAACGTGTTTGATTTGTAAATTGTCAGCATTACGATACTGTAGAGAATATCCTATTTTTATTTTTTGATCATTTATATTAAAGTTTAAAGCAGTTTTGTGAGTTAACATATACCCCTTATTATTAAACTGATATTCTTTAATCCCATAGCCATTAAAAATCCCCATACTTGTTTCTATCAACTTGTTTTTACTATGGAAATTTGCTTGTGAGCCAATGTCTCTAACGCCCAAAGTGCCATTTGGGGTAATTCCATTTATAGCCATTGCACGTTCTATTGTAGGGATTTTCCAATCTGGCTGCGACCATTGCAAACTGTATGCAGGAATAAATTGACCAAAATCAAACGAAACCAAACCTATTTTATAAGTTACTTTAGCATCTTGGAAAAAGAATTTCTCTTGCAATAAACTTGTTATTGTTGCTTGTATTTTATACGACCAATTCTCCGAAAATTCGGGTGTTGATTTTACCCAAAGTTTCATTCTACGGAGCATAAAACTTGTGTTATCGTCAAAGTTACTACTAACACGCAATTGGGTATATCCATTCCAATCTGCTTTTGTTAAGTTTTGTTTTTCTTGTGCAAAACTTGACACTGAATGTAATATTAATAATATATAAATTATTTTTTTCATACCAAACTACATTATCATTACAGAAATAGCTCCCCAACTAAATTTTATTGCAATTACAATTAACACAACAGCATAAATTTTCTTAACCATTTTTGGTTTTGCTTGGTTACTCATAAATCTTGCTCCGAATTGCGAACCAATAATTACAGCTACTACCAAAATTAGTGTTAAAGTCCAGTTCATTGGGCCATCTGCCATGTGTCCTAAATATCCTGAGAAAGAAGAAAAAGTCACGACAAAAGCGGTTGTTGCTGCTGCTTCTTTGGTTTTATAGCCCAACGCCATTAATACTGGTGCAAAAATAAATCCTCCACCAATACCTAGTAGTCCACCTAGAAACCCTATTGATAAACCAATTACGATTCCAATGATTATGCGTTTTTTAAAAGGGGCTTTTTCTTCCGGTTCTTTTTTGTTTACTTGCATCAGCATTCTAACTGCTGCATACAATACGGCTAATGCAAAAATAAGTTTTAAATCTTGTTGGTTTACATATTTTGAAGTTATTGCTCCAATGGGTGAGCCAATTAAAGCTGCACCTGCCATAAAAGCACCTCCTTTCCAATCAACTAATTTTTTTCGACCAAATTGAATTAGTGCAAACGAAGTATTTAATCCATTTAACAATAATCCTAAAGGCAGTGCTACAGTTATCAGGTCGTAACCAGCCCAATTAAGTACAGGAACGTAAACCATTCCGCCGCCGAGTCCGAGCATCGCAAATAAAAAAGATGCTGCTAAAATGATAATCCCTATTATTATATCCATTTTTCCTACTTTATAGTTTATCGTAAATTTACGATGGTTTATTTCAAAAAAATATTATTTGAAAAATTCAGCAAATAATAATTTGGCTTTTTTCCAATTTTCTTGGTTTACACAATACTTAATTTTTGGCGGATTTACTTCACCTTGAATTAGTCCCG
>QMPG01000411.1 GCA_003648455.1 Bacteroidota bacterium | reverse complement strand
TCCAATTACTAAAGAGCCAATAAAAAATGGCATTGTTGTAGTCGACGATAATGGTGCAATTACAGATATTATTGACACAAAAGGAGAGATTAAAGAAACAGAAAATCTTGAGTTTTATAGTGGCATTCTGGTTCCGGGATTTGTTAATTCTCATTGTCATCTTGAATTATCGTATCTGAAAAACAAAATTGAAAAACGCAAAGGTTTAAGTTCGTTTGTTTCTCAAGTTAGAGCCTTGCGCGATGATGCCGAACAAAATATTATTACAGCGTTAAAAAAGGCGGATAACGAAATGCGAGCAAACGGAATTGTTGCTGTTGGTGATATTTCTAATTGTAATATTTCGTTTCAAACAAAGAAACAAAGTAAAATCATTTATCATACATTTGTTGAAGCTTTTGGTTTTGATGAGAATAAAGCAGAAGAAATTTTTCAAAAATCAGAGTTGTTGTATAATGAAATTGTTGAAAATTATGGATTAAGAGCCTCATTAGTTCCACATTCGCCTTATTCGGTTTCGAAAAATCTTTTTGAAAAGATTAGCGAATTTGCTCAAATTAACAAAAGCATTATCTCGATTCATAATCAGGAAAGTGAACACGAAAATAGTTTATTCCTAAATAAAACAGGCGAATTGTATGATAGATTAAGAGCCATTGGCATTGATTTTTCAAACTGGAAGCCAACAGGTGAATCTTCGCTAAAATCGACATTACCACGTTTGCCAAAGCAAAATAAAACGCTGTTAATTCACAATACAAACACCAATCAACAAGACATTGATTTTGCACAAAATTATTTTACAGAGAACAAAAAATTATTTTGGGTTTTATGTCCAAACTCTAATTTATACATAGAAGATAAATTACCCGATGTTGAATTGTTTACAAAAAACAACTTAAACATTGCAATAGGAACAGACAGTTTGTCGTCAAACGATAGTTTGTCAATATTGGACGAGTTAAAAACGATTAATAAAAATTTTCCTAATATTGAGTTTAAAGAAGCAATAAAATGGGCAACAATAAATGGAGCTAAAGCATTGAATTTTGATTCAAAGCTTGGCAGTTTCGATATTGGAAAAACCCCCGGTATTAATCTAATTAGTAATTTCGATTTTAAAAACATGAGGCTAATTGATGAAAGTGAGGTTAGTGTTTTGGTTTAACGATAGAATACAGATGACGCTGATTTTACAGATAAACACAGATAATATTTAAACAAGAAGTCAATATGTTTTAATAACAACTTGGGTTTTGTTGTTATCTAATTAATTATACGGGCATAAAATTTTTGTAAAGAGATAATTTCCTGAAAGGAAAAAATATTAGCCCCTGATTTTAATCGGGGGTATTGAAAATAAACAAGAAAACCGCAGGGAGTAATTTTTCAATTATAGCAGAAAATCTCATCCCCTGCGGAATTACGCATGGTTTTTGAAAAAGAATATATCTAAAAAATTTAACAAATTATTAAATCACAACAGAACACAGATGACGCTGATTTTACAGATTATCGCGGGTAAAATTACGAATCAGTAACCGCCAATGTTGCAATGCTCACTTTAACCCCTTCCACTTTCAGCAAAGAACTTGCACAAGCTTCGAGAGTAGCTCCTGTTGTTAAAACATCGTCAATCAGTAAAATATGTTTGTTTAAAAAAGCAGCTTCGTCCTTTACAGAGAATACATTTTCAACATTTTTCCATCTTTCAAAACGCGATTTTTTAGTTTGTGTTTCTGTGGCAACATTACGATAAAAATTTTTAGTGTCTAACGGCATATCTAAACTTTCAGACATACCCATTCCAATCCAATCGCATTGATTATAGCCACGGTGCCGTTTGCGTGAAGGATGAATAGGAACAGGAACGATAACATCAACATCGTTAATAAAATCGGAACCAATTAATTCACTCCCAAAATGACGGCCAATTTCGAAGCCAATCTCCTTTTGTCCTTTATATTTAAGTTTATGTATTAATTTTCTGAATTTGCTTCCTTTATGAAAAAAGTAATAAGAACAAGCTCTTTCAATATTTACTCTTCCCCAAAATATTTGCTCAACAGGATTTCCTGTTTCTTTATAATAGTTAGTTTTTGGAAGTTCGTATAAACATTTTGTACAAATAATATTTTCGTTTTTGTATAAATTATTGCCACAAGCTGCACAAGTGTTGGGATAAATCAAACCAAAAAAATCACTAATTAATTTAAATTTGAAATGCATTATTGATTATTTTACAATTGGATAAAAAGCATCTTTAAGATGTCGAACCTTATATTTATCCTTGTGTTTTACTACTGTTATAATATCAAACTGAACTTCTAAATCAACATTGTTTTTTTCAACATAAGCATTTGCCGCCTCAATAAGGAATCGTTGTTTCTTTTTAGTAACAGCATCTTGTGGTAACTCATGAATAGTATTACTTCTTGATTTAACCTCAACAATGATTAGTGAATTGTCCTTTTCTGCAATAATATCAACTTCTTTATGACGATGGTGCCAGTTAGTAGCAAGTATTGAATATCCTTTTTGTTTTAAAAATGTTTGAGCTATTTCTTCGCCTTTTTTGCCAAAATCGTAATTTTCCGACATTTTTTAAATTGTTGATTAATGTTAAAGATAATCAATATTTTAATTTAAGAAAAAATTTTTTTATTATTCAAAATTAAAATTTTTTGCATTTATGCAAAATCCTTTTACGTATCTTTACGGATGTAATTATAAACATTTACCACATGAATTTAATTTTATCAATACTGTTTATTTTTTTCGTTTTTTTAATTGGAATAATACCTTTTCGAATTCTTTATTTTGTTTCAGATTTTTTAAGATTATTTCTTTCCGGAGTTTTGGCTTATCGAAAAAAGGTTATTAGTAATAATTTAAAAAAGGCTCTGCCGAATTTGGATAAAAAAGAAGAAGATCGCCTTATTCGTCTAATATATAAAAACTTAACAGACGTGATTGTTGAGGGATTAAAAAGCTTCACAATGACTAAGCGACAAATTAATAAGCGCCATAAAATTATAAATCCGGAAATTCTCACACCATATTTTGAACAAGGTAAAAGCATAATTGCAGTTGCAGGTCATTATGCAAATTGGGAATGGGGAAGTCTTTCGGCGAGTTTACAAACAGATTATAATGTTGTTGCATTATATAAGCCTCTTTCAAACAAGTGGGTTGATAAATTTATGAGGTGGACAAGAACGCGTTCGGGCACTGAGTTGGCTTCAATATATGAAACCGGCAAAACATTTGACAAATGTGAAGGAACAAATACAATTTTTTTAATGGCAGCTGATCAAAGTCCAACAAACAAAAAAAAATCTTATTGGCTTAATTTTTTTGATATAGAAACAGCTTTTTTACATGGTCCAGAAAAGTATGCACAAAAATATAACTATCCGGTTTTATATGTTGATGTGCAAAGGGAAAAGAGAGGTATTTATACTGTTTCTTTATCCGTTTTTGCTGATAACCCTTCAGAACTTAAAGATGGAGAAATCACAAAAATGTATGCAAATAAATTAGAATCAATAATAAAAAAACAACCGGAAAATTGGCTATGGTCACACAGAAGATGGAAATTATCACGCTAATTTCCATCTGTTTTTTTCATTATTATAAAGAGTTATTAAAAGACACGACGGTTTTTGATAGAAAAAATTAAAATCTTTTAAAACAGAGTGAGAAAAATTATGAATTATTCGGGTTAACCCGGAAAATTCATTAATTTTCTACGATTAAGTAAT
>QMPG01000410.1 GCA_003648455.1 Bacteroidota bacterium | reverse complement strand
TGCTTCGGCTTCTGCTTCGGCTTGTTTTTTTGCTTCTAATTCAGCTTGTTGTTTTTTTGCTTTTTCATCAGCCAACCAATCAATTATATCAGTTGTGATTTCATCGTTTAACCCCGTAAGCTGTGTTTTTTGCTCATCGGTTAAATTTTCTTGTTTGCGTAAAGTATTATGTTTAACTATTTTCCCATAGATTTTACGAGGTAAATCATCTACTTTAATACCTTTACTTGTTAATACTTCTGTGTAATTCATAAGCTATTATTTTATTTGGTTTGTAAATTTATTTTTCTAATGCTTTCAACATTTTTTCTATTGTTTTCATTAAGGTTTTAAGAAAGTCGATTTTGTTTTTTTTGCTTTTAAGACCGTTTTTAATAGATTTTGTTATATCAACAATATCATCAACGCTATTTTCGGCTTCGGCTTTTGTTACTCCTTTTTCAGCTTTATTTTTTACTGCTTCGGCTGTATTTTCTAATGTTTCATTTATTTTAACAGGGTTTTTTGCTCTTTCTTTTGCTTTGGCTGCATTTTCTACTTTCTCATCAATCATATCTTTTAAAACACCTTGATATAACTCTGTTTCTAAATGTTTAACCGCTTCTTTGAAAGTATTGAAACCTTTTGTTGTGTGAGTTAATGTAACATTATATTTACCGTTATCTTTTTTTATAGTTCCTGTTCCTTTGCTTGTTCTAACAATCCAACCGCTTGGGTTTTTTTTAAGTTTCATTCCGCCTTTCAAAGTAATAGTATCATCGTTTTCGGATATTTCGGTTTTAGTCGAGGTTATTTCTTTTTTGGGTTTGCTTGGTACTTTCTCTAATAAATCAACCGTTACCGTTTCGTTGTCAAATCCCTTTCCATTAACTTTTTTTCCTGCAATTATTATTTCAATCGGTTTAATTTCGGCTTGTACAATCCAATCGCCTTTTTTTGCGGGTAATATCTTTACAATTTCATAAGTATTTTCATTGTTTACATTGTTTACAATATCCCCAACCTTAAATTTAGGAGTTTCAGACTTTCCACCTTTCCCCTCTTTAATAGCAATTTGCTCTAATACCCACGCTTTTTTCTTACCACCGTATTTTATCCCTAACGATGCAGCTTTTATTTGCCAATCAGCTTTTTTGTTTTTGGTATTACCTCTTGTTTTGGTTTCTTTTTCTGCTTTTTCCAAAGTTTCTTTTGCTATTCTTTTTGCGTTATCACTTTGGTTAGGACTTGCAATTATCCTTTTTAACGCCTCTATTTGTTTTTTTGTTATAGTTTTTGTCATTATTTCTAATTTTTTATGTTATTAAATATGTTTATTTATCT
Organism: Bacteroidota bacterium; assembly: GCA_003648455.1. The sequence continues at coordinate 2,441 of QMPG01000410.1, read as the reverse complement.
TGTAATCCAATCAACATTTCTAAATCTTCAATATCTCGTTTTAGACTTTTGTTTTTGGTTAATTTGTAAAGTTCTTGTAGGTCTGCTAAATCTTTTTGTAAATCGGGAGGGGCTGCTTGTAATTCATCAACAAACTGTTTAGCTCTCTCGATGCTCGATACAACTTCAATAGCTTTATTATCTTTATCAACAATATCAACCTCGTTTACGTCGTATTGAACTAATTTATACCCCTTATAATCTTCGTAATTTGTTGATTTTCTATCTCCGTTATATCCTGCAACATTAAATCCTTTATAAGATAATTCCTTTTTGCCACTTTCAACCTTAACAGCTTCGGGATAGTCTTTTTGTATTCCGGTAAATATCTTGTCAAAATATCCTTTGTCAATATCTGACAAGTTTTGAAAGTCATCAGAATTGTCTTTTAGCATATTTAACGCTTTTACTACATCTTCGGGTAGTTTTGTTAAATTTAATGTTTCGTATTTTTGTTTATCTGTTTTTTCGGTATTATCATTAGGCTTTTTGCCTTTTACTCTAAACTCAAACGCCCACCAACTTGCAAAATGTCCTTCTATTATGCCGTTTTTATCCCCATAAATACGCATACCATTTAAAGTATGATTATCAAAAGTTTCTGTAAAATCTTTCCATTTTGCAACACCTTCGTTTTTCTCATTATCCCATTTTACAGTAGTCCATTCAGTAGGTAGTTTTTTTGCAACTTCATTATCATAAGCATAATCATCTGACAATCTTTGTGTCATTCGTGCTTCGATATTGCCTTTTTTTATTTGATTTTTAAACCAAAGTTTATTTATTTTATCATTCATAATACTATTTTTTACAAAGTTAATAATTTATTTAGATTTTACATAATAAACATTATATAAACCTTTTTTTGTTTTTACAGACTTTACATAATCAGCTTCTTTTGTGCTTATTAATTTACGTCTTATTTTACTTACTGTTGTTTTGCGAACATTGGTTTTATATAAAGTGTGTATCACTCCGTTAAACTTTCTGTATTGCTTAACCTTTCTTGTTTTTTTTACTTGTCCGCCTTTGCGAAAATCAAGTATATTTCCGCCAAATTCATAAGATTTTACATTTTCTTGACAATTAATTATTGTGGGATATACTTTAAACCAAGCGTCATTAGAAAAACCAACATTCATTCCTACGTGCTTAAACCCTCCTATTCTTACGCTACTTTCTATTTCTTCAAATTTCTTACTAACAAACCATTCAGGAACTATTAAATCATCATTAATTATTTTTCCTACTTTTTTAGGTACAAATAATTTCCTGTTTAAAAATTGCTCACTTGCATATTCCTCGACTATTACAGGAATTGAGTAATAATCCCCTTTGTCTATAAAACCCCTTTTATCGAATATGTATATTATATTATTCTTAACTTCTTTTAATTCTTTTTCATAAAACAGTTTACTAACCGCAATAACATTATTACCTTTGTTTGTGTAAGCGTATTTAGGCAGCCACGCTTTACTATTTAGTTTAAGTTTTTTATCTTGATTATTTGAATTATTATTTATACCATATTCAAGTGTTACGTTAAATAACGTTGCTTTTGCTGTTTCTTTTTCGATACCGCAAACTTTTAAATCTACTACATCATTTTTATTTATGTAATTCCTATTACTTTCAGCAAGGGCTTTATAAGCACCTTTTGTAAACGTTCCGTCAGCCCTTTTTTGTTTTGGCATTATCCACGCTGTTTTTTTACCGTCTGTAATAAGCATTGCCCCTTTTTCTGTTGTTTTTAGTATTTTTATATCTTCCGTTTCTTTTTCTGCTGTTTTTTCGGGTTGTTTATTATCATTTATTACTGACGTATTACTTTTAATCGCCTTTAACTTATCTTCTAATAGACGAATTTCGTTATTGCGTTTCTCATCTGCCTGTGTAGGTAAACCCCACGCACCTTTTTTGTTTCCTGCTAAATATCTTGCGGTTTGTTTTTTTTGCTCAATTTCTTTTTTTAACTGCTCAACCTCGTTTATCTCATCGCCCCAACCATATTTATTTATAACATCTTCGATAAAGTTGTTTACTTGTCCGCCTTGCTCAAAAGTATTATTCCAATTATACTTATCCAAAATACTCTCTATGTAAGAGGTGCGTTCTTGCTCTGCTTTTTGCTTAGAATTAATCTTTTTAGCTTTATAATCAAGTGTTTGTGTTTTGCCAAAAGGTGCTACGTAAAATATTTTATCTTTATCTGTTGCGAAAATATCAACCTTTGCCTTGTCGCTAAATACCCTTTGCAACATTTGAGAGTTAATTCTTAATACATTTTCGTCATCTGTCAGTATAGGCATACCATACAATCCAAACGTATTGGTTATACTTTTTACTTTATCGGGTTTTCTAAAATCAAAGTCTATTATTTTTATTTTTTTTGTTTTATAATC
>QMPG01000409.1 GCA_003648455.1 Bacteroidota bacterium | reverse complement strand
GGGATTATATATCTCATTTCTACCTCAAGTATTTTGAGTAAATAATAGTTTTATGGGAAGCTATGTCTATATTTTTCTATATTTTTGCATTTTCACACAGTCTGGGAATCAGAATGATTCAGCGCGAACACACAGCTAAACCCTGAACCGGTAGGTTCAGGTAAAGACAACCAACCGACTGTACTGACGACACGCTTGTTAGTGGCATTTAATTATTCAAACTTTAGAGCTAGAAATTGTATGACTCAAGCTTAACCCAAGCTTCTGGTTCACCTTCTACACCTGAGTAATATGATGCTACAAAACCAACGTTAACACAATAATATCTATAAATATACCATTCATCCTCATGACTAATATTCGCACGAATTACAATACACGAGAAATTACCTGCTGGAATATCTATTTCTTCATCAACTGCAATACATGTCCATTCAAGTCCACTTTCCCTGACCCATGAGTCTCCAACATTTACTGGATATTTTACTTCCAAAGTCTCTTCTAAAAAGTAAATTGAATCTTTTGCACCATTTTTATCTTCGTCGATAAAACCATAATAATATAAACCATCGGAATTATTCCTGTAAAGATTCCTACCATTGTGTAATTCCCAAGGATCATCAATACTATATTTTGAGTAATCAGCTAAAACTGCTACTTCAATGTCTTGGTTATTTAAATTAATATTTCTAGTTTCAATAACTGATTGTTTAGACCATTCTTCAATATTTAAATCATCATCCAATTCAACATAAATCCACTCATTGCCAATGGTTAATGGAACAACAACATCAGAGTTACTTGGATTAGTCGATTTGTCTTTACTACAACTAATAATTATTAGTAACGAAACTAATAACAATATTCTAAAAGCTCTTTTTTGCATATTTCCTCCACAAATATCACTACCCTTATTTGCTAATACTTTTTGCCACTAATGGTTGGCAGCTGCGGTGCTCTTCCTGTTTTTCTCTCAATCTGAACACTGAGCTGTGTGTTACCTGCTGACCTCAAATTTATCCGACATTTATCCGACATTAAGGTCATTTATCCGACATTTACTGTGCATTTGCTTTTGTGATATAAACATACTTAGTGATTTTTCTTTCACCAACTTTTATTAATAAATCTTTCTCAACTAACTCTTTTAAATCTCTAAGAGCAGTTCGTTCAGAAATATTGAATTTTTCAGCATATTTAGAATTCGAGATTTCTTTATCATTTTTCCAAAGAAGCAAAGCTTCTATTTGACGATTATTCAGATTTTGTTCGTTTAAATATTCTTTATTATAAATATCTTTCTTAAATGTTACCCAAAAATCAGGAGAATTATAGTTGAATTTCGGAACTGGCAGACCTGAATCTAAACAGCTTTCTATTATTTTAAGTGTCCCTCGTCCCCAAGATTCAATATATCCACTTCTGAAAAATGAATTAGCAATATCCGGATTGTAAGGTTTTGAAGCGTGTTTTCTTGTTAAGTTTTCAGTTGTCCAGTTTTGTGGTAATTCACCTTCATTCCAAAACATAATTTTATCGGAATAAACACTTATTTGAATTGGAATTCCACTTGAATAATCTTTGTGCGAAATAGCATTTAATAATGCTTCTCGAATTGCATCTTTTGGATATTCATAAGTTTCTAATCTTTGGATTCCTTCGTAAGATATGAAAGCTTTAATATATTTTGTAAAAAGTAAGTCGATTGTTTTTTCAATTTGGTTAAAAAGATTTCCGTGAATTTCATCTTGAAAAATTAATTCCGAATCACTTTTGAAGAATCCAATTTTTATATAAGCACCTGTTATGAATTTCTCTGGATTTATGTGGAATAATAAGATTGCAGCTCTTTTTAAATATTGGTTGTCCATTAAATGTAAATTTTCCAATAGCATTTCAGGTAATTCAGTTAGAATATTTTCATCTAATCTTTTACTTTTCAATGCTTTACTCTTAAAGAAATTGATAGTGTCAAAATCTAAATCTTTGGTTGAAATTTTTGGAATGGGAACGCTGTCCCATCTTTTACCTTGTTTCTGTAATAAAAATTTATCTAAAGCAAATCCTTTCAATTCTTGTTTCGTACTTCCACTTCTGTAGTGATAATGACCTTTATAATTAACTGGGAATGGTTGTTTCTCAATTTTTATTTCAATAAATTCTTTTGATTCGATTGAATGAAGATTTACATCTACTATAATTCCGAGTAAATTTCTTACTTTGTTGGGGATATCTTCGAGTAACTTTTTCGCATTGTTTAAACCAATAACATTTCCGTTATCATTTTTCCCAATGAAAATTATTCCTCCATCGGCATTTGCAAATCCACAAATCCATTTTATGTAATCATCTTTCCAAGTTTCTTTCCATTCAATATTTTGATTTTCTACCATTTATTATTCCTTTTATCTTCAATAATCTCTAACCTCTTTTGTAGGAATATATCTGTCAAATCAAATTGCTTTGATTATTTTTTATTTTATAAGATAGCAGGTAATGTTTCGCGTGTGCGGCGGGATCGGAACGATCACGCCAACTACAAACAAACCAGCCGTTTGAATCGGAAGATTCAAACAAAGAGCACTGACGAGCTTTACAGCCGACACGCTTGTTACGTGAAATTTAAATATGTTTGAAATTCTTATCATATAGAAATGCAGTGTTTTTCCCGTTAGCTTTAGCATACCTTAATGCTAAAAATGACGAGTTTAAATTATAACCTACTCCAATTGAAAAGGTGATATCATTTGTTTGTTCTCTAATAAATTTATGAATATCATCTGCTTCTAATTGCTTGCTTTTGCATATTATACCATCAGCACCACTGAAAATTATGTTTCCATTGTTTCCTATAATGTACTCAGTTATTGATTGAACTAAATTGTTAACTAACTCATTTATTTGCATTAAATTTGTCTCATTATTATCCATAAAACATTTTTCTATTCGAAGTCCTATGTCATCACCATCAATATAAAAATATTTCATCCTTACTTCCTTGATTGGAAAAGCTCAGAAGCTTCTTCAAATGTGTCGATTTTCTTATTGGCTATTTTTTCAACTTTTAATTTACCTTTGCTATTATGGCTTGTCCAGAATTCACCTTCTAGTATCAATTTATTTTGGGCTTCTTTTAAGATAAGTTCCGATGTGCCAGAATCCTTCTTTAAGTCAAATGCATTGTTTACTGTTTGAGTATAAACATATACAATTGCATATCTATCACTCTTCTCTTCATAATTGAGAATTTCATTATAAGAATAATTCGAGAATCTGTTAGAATAAGAAATTAAACTAATTGTAGTGAAGTCCTGATTAATTTTTAAACCAATTTCTCCCTTGAAAATCTTGTCTTTTTCTATGTCATAAGACTCATAATGTCCAAACCATGTACCATTTAAATTAGCTCTTTTAAACAGTTTATTAATAGGTTTTTGTTTCCAACCAATTTTAAAATAGTACAACCACCATAATGATAGAATAGTTGTTATTTTTATTGAACTTAGTAGATTGTTAAGAAAACCATCTTCTAGAACTAAAATGGATATCATGAATGATAATATAGCAGTAATTATGTATGAAATAAATACAATTGTTTGAATTTCTTTTTTGTTCATAATTTTATCCTTATCTTAATTTCACGTAACGGCCGGCGTGCCACGTCATCTCGTCATGAGCAATGGGATGCGTGGCGTAGTTCGCATACCAGTTGTGATTAGCGAGATGATTAAAAACGAGCAAATCAAAGTCACGGGTTGTCGATT
>QMPG01000408.1 GCA_003648455.1 Bacteroidota bacterium | reverse complement strand
TGCAGCTCAGTAGTGCTAAAAAAAAAATGTCTACTAATAAAGAAAACAATATTAAAAATATTGTTTCTTCATTTTCAAATATTGATAAAAAAATTTTTTATCTTCAAAAATCCTCTGCTCAAGATTTTAAGAAATTATATAATTTAACAAAAGAAACATATAATTACACAAAAAAAATAAATCAAAAAACGACAAGTCTATTTGACCAATTTGATTATTTTAATAATAAGATTAATAAAGACTTTAAGCAAGAAATAGATTCTATTAATAATGACTTTGAAAACTATGTTGTTTTGTTCAAAATGAGTATTATTAACAATATTAATATACTTGAGACACTATTAAACAATACCAACCTCTTATTTTCGCCTTTAAACAAGCTTAATAAAAATCTATTAGATTTATTTTTCTTTCTCACACAACTTAAGCTCAGATCTTTTTTGAGCAATAATGAGTTCACTCTTAACGATGAAATAAAAAATCTTGATAATGAAATAGCTAATACAAAATCGAAATATAATGAAATTGTTTCTGACATAAATCTTTTAAAAGCAAATATATCCGGACTTATCCAAAACACTACAGATTTATCTGATGACTTATCTTCTTTTGAGGAATTTTTATCATTTATAAAGTTAGATATAAATAATATTAACAGATTAAAAGAAAAAGCGGAAAAACAATATTCTTTGTTTAAAAACAAATCTGACCAATCTTTAGAATGTCTTGACATTATTATTACAAATTTACAATATCAGGATATTATACACCAAAAAATGCAACACGTTCAAGAAACTTATAATCAGATAGTTGACGAGCTAAAAACAATTATCAATCATCCAAACAAAAAAAGTCAGCAAAATTTTGATTTTAAACATCTCCCTCAATTATCTACTGTTGTAAAAATTCAAACAAACCAGTTACTCAACATCAATAAAGATTACAGAAAAACTATTAGCATAATAAATAATAATCTTTCGTCGATAAACAATAATCTATCATCGATTAAAACAATAAACCTAAATTTTTTTTATGAATATTTAGATTATAAAAAAAACACATTATACACATTTAATAAAAACGTTAAGAAAACTTCAGGCTTGCTAATTAATTTATATAACCCCGACGACGAGATTTACAAACAACTTTCAACAATAAAAGAAGCTACAGAAAAAACTTTTAAGCATTTCGATGCTATTAAATCAGTTTATTCTAAGCTATGCAATGAAATAAATAGTATTGATGAAAAAGATGAATCTTCTATTGAGCCAAAAGGTTCAGAACTTTCATTAACAAATCAGATTCAATCTAAAAATGAAAGTATTGATAATAATATAGTTCAAATTGAAAAGATATTAACAAAGAATATTGACATTATTAATAATTTAAATTTCAATAAAGAAGACACTTCTCCGGAAGAAGTTTTTAAATTTTTAACAAGACTAAATAACTTGTTTAATAAATTTTATGAAATTAACGAAGATTCGTTCGAAGTCAAAGATGATAATTCAAATTTATTTAATGAATTAATTGCTAATCTTGAAGACATAACAAAAAATATTAAAGATTATAGTTTTTTTGAAGAGACTATCAATTCTATTAATGATGAATTAAACTCAATTTCAAGTTCTATTATTAATTTTAATCTAAACAATAACGAAAAAACAGAATACTTCGAAAATTACTCAACAAAAGAAGAAAGAGAAGTTCACGACAATGTAATTAACAATAAAAATAATATTGAAGACGAACTTGATAATACAGAAAATGATGTTGAATTTTTTTAACTGAATTAAGTATGACAGACTTTAAAATAACTCAAAAAATAAATAAACAAAGTGGAATTGCTAATATTGAAATTCAAGGTAGTTTGACAATTGAAAATTGCGACAGCATTAAAAACAAATTCATTAAAGCATATAATAATTTTAATGAGTTGAACATAACGCTTAAAAACATAGATAAAATTGACTTAACAACAATTCAATTGCTATATTCTATTGCCAAACCCGACAATAACACAAACAAAAAAATAACATTTAACACTGATTTTCCCGAACAAATAATTAACTTACTAAAAACCACAGGCTTGAACAATATTTTTAATAACAAAAACTATAATTAACTATAATAATGAGTAAAAAAATCTTAATTGTAGACGATTCTGAAAGCATAAGAGAAATTGTAAGCTTCACTCTCGAAAATGCCGGACATGATGTAATTAAAGCTATTGACGGACAAGACGCTTTAAAATTTTTAAATGGTGATAAATTTGATTTAATTATTACCGACTTGCACATGCCAAATATGAACGGAATAGAACTGATAAAAAAGATTCGTGAAAGCGAGCCATACAAATTTACACCTATTTTGTTCCTAACAACAGAATCCCAAACCGAAAAAAAAATGGAAGCTAAAAAAGCAGGTGCCACAGGTTGGATTGTAAAACCTTTTATGCCTGCAAAACTTCTCGAAGCAATTAATAAAGTTACGAGATAAATAATAAAAACCTATTCTGCTCATGAAAGAATTTAAAGATAAATTTATTGATGAAGCAAAAGAATTCATTCAAGATCTTGAAATAGCTCTTTTGGCATTAGAAAAGAATCCTTCAGATAGAGATATTGTTGAAAAGATTTTCAGAATTATGCATTCGCTTAAAGGAGAAGGCTCAATGTTTGGATTCGAGGCTATCAGTGAATTTACTCACAACCTTGAAAATATTTACGATCTTATTCGTAATAATAAATTAGAAGTTAATACTGAAATATTAAATGTTACTTTTGAATCGATTGACATAATAAGCAATTTACTATCTGAAAATCAGGATGATGGAGATTTAACCACAATTAATAACAAAATTCAAAAAATTATATCCGGAGTTTCAAAAACGGAATCATTTCACAACGAGCAAACCGAACCTTCAGAAAGTAATATTGACAACAAAATAAAAAAAACTTATTATATTTCTTTTAAGCCAAACAAAGACATCCTAAGAACAGGAACAAACCCTCTATTTTTATTAGATGACATTTCTTTACTTGGCGTTTCTAAAATATTTCCACATTTTGATAATATTCCCGATATAAATAACATTAATCCTTCTGACTGTTATATTTACTGGGACATTTTTGTTGCAACCGATCAAGGAATAAATTCAATTATTGATATTTTTATGTTTGTTGATGATATGGCAAAAATTGAAATTCATCCCATATCAGACACAAACTTATTTAACGACAAATCTTTTGTAGGTATAATTAACGAAACCATTAAATCTCAGAAAACAGTCAATATTGAACAACTTACAGATTTAGCCAACGAACTGGAAACTATTTATAAAGAAAAAAAGAACAAAAGTATTAATGATACTGTAACAAAAAAAGTTGCAGACAACAAAATATCGAGCATAAGAGTATCTGCCTCAAAACTGGACACTTTAATAAACCGCGTTAGTGAACTAATAACTATTCAAGCTCACTTGAGTTTATTTACCCAACAAAACAAAAACGAAGAATTGGCTGACATATCAGAAGAAATTGAAAAAATTTCACGTGCTTTACGCGATGATATTTTTCGTATTAGACTGATACCATTAGAAACCTCTTTAACTCGATTCTATCGATTAGTGCGCGAACTATCTCACAGCCTGAAAAAAAATATAGTATTAAAAACCGAAGGCACTGATACCGAATTAGACAAAAATATTTTAGAAGGTTTAACTGAACCTTTAATGCACATTATACGAAACAGCATTGACCATGGAATAGAAGATG
>QMPG01000407.1 GCA_003648455.1 Bacteroidota bacterium | reverse complement strand
GAATGTGTGATAGATAGTGGGGTGCAAAGCGGGAAACCCCGATTTAGTAATACCCAAATTTGGGGTTAATGAAATACCCAAATTTGTTGGTATTACTTAATCGTAGAAAATTAATGAATTTTCTGGGTTAAAGCTGTTACATCAATATCAATTTTTTTATTTTTAATCCGGTTTTTGTTAAAATTTTAATAAAATATATACCCTTTTGTTGATTTGTTAAATCGAGATTTGTTTTTTGCAACATGTTACCGGAATTACATTTAAGCTGTTTCTTAATGATTGATTTTCCGTTGATGTTAAAAATTTCAATTGCCTGAATATTTTCTCCTTCTAAAGTAAAAATACCTTCTGTTGGATTTGGATAAACCGCAAAAGTGGAGTTGTTTTCTAATTCACCCACTCCAAGACAATCGTCAATTGTAACCCTTGCGGAATCTATTGATTCACAATTAAAAGAGAAATCTTTATTCGTAACTGTAACATAATATGTATGACTACCCATCCCGTAAGTTAATGAGTCAACAATAATTGATTGAGTTGTGTCTCCTGTACTCCAATAGTATGAACAATTATCGCTGTTATTTGCAGTTAATGTAACAGATTGATTTCTGCAAATGCTTGTGTCTGAAATATTTATATTTGCAGGATGACTATTATAATGAGTATAAATATATCCATTATCAGAACAGCCGTTAGCATCGGTAACAGTAACGCTGTAATTCCCAAGTCCCACATAAATGCTTTGAGTTGTATCTCCTGTTGACCAATTATAAGTCATTCCTTCTCCTGCTGTTATAAGAACAGAATCAAATACACAATAATCTGTAATTGGAGTTGCCGTCGGTGAAGAAAATGTTACAGCAATAGAATCGTTATAATCATTACCATCTAAAGAAACTGTTACATAATACATTTTTGAACCATAACCAATACCGGTAGAATCGACAAGTATATAACTTGAATCTGCTCCGGTTGACCACAAATAAGTATCAAAACCCACTCCTGCATCAATTTTATATTCGGCATCAACACATACTGTTTTATCGTCTCCCAAATTAAATGTAGGATTGCTGAACTCATCGGCACCAATACAAGGAGGATTGTTTCTCAGCTCGCCGTCAATATCGGTTGTCACTTCGGGTATTGCAATACCTGCTTGATAAAGTAATACCGAATTGGTATGTAAATCTGTATTCGAAACAAAATCGGGCATAAATGTAACAGAATGAGCATCTAATCCTGTACTTGTTTGCCAGTTGTTGAAATCAAAATAACTTGATGTTGAAAATAGATTATTGTAATCTGATGTTGTTGTGCTGTAATTATTATTGTATATTGTCCGGTCACTTACAAGATTTACAAGATTATTATTTTTGATGATATCAACCCCTGATCCAGCTAAATCTATACAGCTTGAAAAATACCCACCATTACCAAATATAAAAATACTATTATAAAAAATATTTGATGGCCATGTTGAAGAATATCCGGAAACATGATTGCTTGTAGTTGCTTTTATAGACATAAAGTTATTAGCAATTAAATTATTTGACGAGTAATTTTCTATTGAATTGCTATTATCTACATTAGTTTCTATGTAAATTTTATTATATAAAATAAGTGTTGAGTCTAAATAGCCTATGTAGAATCCTTTTGAAGGATTATTTGTATTGTAGACGGTATTATTGGTAAGTACTACCGTGTTTAAATTATTGGTTGAATATTCAGGAGAATTATTTATTTGAACTGATGATTTTCTTTGATTTTCAAAATAATTAAATGCAATATCATAATAAAAATAATGATAATCTTCCGTATAAAATCCGTAACTGCCATTTGCAATATAGTTATATTTTATATTAACCGTCATTGTATCATCCGGATTAATATTTTTTGCAAAAATACAAGCTAAATTTTTATTGTCGGAGTTGGTTTCAACACCTAAAATACGACAATTATTTAATGTGAAATTATTAATAGAATCTTGTAAAACTATAATTCTACCGTAAGTTGTATCAAGTGCTTGTAATGTAATATTTTTGAAAGTTAAATTATGTGGGTTTTTAAGATTTAAAACATAATTATTTATTGAATCTGCCTCGTATTGAAGTATTACATCGCTACTATCACCTGAAATAGATTGAAATGTAATAGTCCACGCTGTTGAGTCCGAGATAATAGCACTGTTATTAATTAAAACTTGTTCATTATAAGTTCCCGGTTGAACATTGAAAACAACCGAACTATCTATTCCACAAGTATTAAGTGCAAAAACAGCATCTGTAAAATTCGCATAATCACCTGTTGTTCCAATGATATAGCTACCTGCTAATGCTCCATTGCATGGAATTACATACTCGTCTGCTCCAATAAATGGTGTAGTGCTATTTCTTTGTTCACCGTCAATATCTGTAGTAATTCCATTTATAGGAGTCCCTGCTTGAAATTGTAATGTTGGACTTAAATGTAAATCGTTATTTGATAAATACGGTGGAATTATAGAAATAGAATTTTGGTCTTTGTTACTTGTACTTACCCAATCGGCTCTATTGGCAATAAAATTATCTTTATAAGCAAAATTATCCCCATTAGTATAAACATCATTATAATCGCAATTGTAATTGAAACTTGTAGTATAATAAACTAAACCACCGGCATTATTATAGAAAATATTATTCTTAAAAATACTATGTTGATCCGAATTTTCAATATTTATTGCTCTACTCTCAGTTGCATTGCTCCCAAAAATATTTATACTGTTATAAACTACAAGATTATCGCTACTGTACGAATGAATACCTGCCGATTTCCCTGTTGCTTGAAATGAAATAGTATTATTTGCTATGTTATTATATTCGTTAATGAGGTTACTGTAGCTATCGTAATAGTGATGACCATTTGAGTTAAGCAACGCAATACCAATCCATGTAGTATCTTGAACAGGATTAAGATGAGTGATTTTATTATTTGATATATTGATTAAATATTGATAATTTGCAAATATTCCACCGGAATATTGATTGCTCAGTATGTTATTATTGAATGAATTATATTGCTCGTGAGTGTTGTCTTCGCCTATCCAAAGAATACCTGATTTTCCGTTTTTGATTAGGTTGTTACTAATGCAATTAAACTCATCAACACCATTGGGTGAATAAATTACAGGCGAAGTATTACCGGCACCTATTAAAACATTGTTTCTAATGGTATCGTGCGAACTGCTTCTCGATTGTATAGCTACAGAATAAGTTGAATCGAGTGCTTGTAAAGTCATGTTTTTAATACTTATATAACTTGCACTATCAAGATTGATAATATAATTGTTAGCTGCATTAGCTTTATATTGTAAAATCACATCGGTACTATCTTTTGTTAAAGATTCAAAAACTATTACCGAAGTATCAGGCATTCGTGTAATATTTGAATCTGAAAGTGTAAATTGCTCCGTATAAGTTCCCGCTTGAATATTGAAAATAACCGAGTCTTTAACACCACAAAAATTTAATGAATCTACAACTTGCGAAAAGTTAGAAAAATAACCTGTTGGTCCAACAGTATATACTCCGCTTAAAGGAAATGTTCCTGCAAATTCGTCAGCTCCAACATCAGGATTTGTTAGATTTCTTGTTTCTTCGTCTATATCGGTTGTTATACTTGTTATTGGTGTTCCTATATTATTTAGCCAAGGGTCGTTTGTGTGTAAATCGTTGCTTGAAATAAATTCAGGATTATAAAATAATGAATGTGTATCAAAACCAAAATTTTGTTGCCAATCGGTAAG
>QMPG01000406.1 GCA_003648455.1 Bacteroidota bacterium | reverse complement strand
GCCTTTTTAAAATATCTAAACAAACAAATTAATAGTATTCCTGAAGAAAAAAGATTTAATATTGATTTATTAATAAACATGTATGCACAACCTGTTTTTAACAAAATTATTCATAATAAATAAGTTTCAATAAAAATAATTACGATTGCTCAAAAAACATAACTGCAAATATATTATTGAATATATCATTTGATTATTACAAATTTTAAAAACATATTTTTTTATATTTCCAATTAAAGTAGTCGTATTAAAAAACAACTAAACAACATAACTATGAAACGATTTTTACCTTTTCTGTTTGTCGTATTTTTCATGACAATAAATTTAAAATCATATACTCAAAATAAGATATCATCATTATTGTTATCAAGAATTGAAAAATCACAAAAAAGCAATCAAAATTTCCCTGTTCTCATCGTTTTATCAGAACAATTAGATTACAAAACTCTAAACAGTAAATTCAAAGCAAAAAGCAGTAATTCCGAAAATCGTGCAAAAACAACTATTCGAGAACTTCAAAAAATTGCAAAGACAACACAAAGTCCTGTTTTATCATTTTTGAAAAAAAATCAAAAAGAACATCCCTCAAAAATAAAAAATATTACAAGTTTTTGGATAGCTAATATTATTTCTGCAGAAATTTCACCCGACATAATTTATGACCTTCAACTATTAGATGCAATAAAAAAAATAGACTTAAATGAGCGAAAATTTATTGCACCCAAGCCAATTAAGACGAAAGCTGACAATCCAAACAGCAAAGATATTCTTTCAGGTATTGAAGCAATAAATGCACCGGCGCTATGGAAATTAGGTTACACAGGAAGAAATCGTATTGCTTTAAGTTTCGACACCGGAGTTAACTTTAAACATCCTGCTTTAAACAAGCGATTTTTAGGAAATCATTTACCAATGAAGCAATGCTTACATTCATTTTATAATTTTGAATATCCACAAGATATTGCTTCTAGTACTCACGGAACACATACAACCGGAACAATCTTAGGTTTAGATGAAACAACGAACGACACTATTGGAATTGCATATAACGCATACTGGATAGAAACAGACCCTATTGTAAGCAGTGAAGCAGACATTCGCCCTTTTACAGATTATATGGAAACTTTTGAATGGGTATTAAATCCTGATGGCGACACAGCTACCGTATCTGACATTCCTGATGTTGTTAACAATAGTTGGGGAATTAGCCGAGATCATGAATTATATGAATGCGACCCAATAGAAGCACAAATTTTGGATGCTGTTGATGCTGCCGGAATTGGCAATATTTTCTCTGCAGGTAACGAAGGTACTAACCCAAAAACCATTGGAATGCCTGCAGATATTAGTCATAGTTTGGTAAATGTATTTAGTGTTGGTGCAATATCAGGGGCAAATCCAACTTTCCCTATCGCAGATTTTTCTAGTTGTGGCCCAACAACTTGTTACACAGGCGACGACGCAAGTTTACTAATAAAACCCGAAGTTGTAGCTCCGGGTGTAAATGTGCGTTCATCTATTGGAAATGACGATTACGGAACACTATCAGGAACATCAATGGCATCGCCACATGTTTCTGGTGCTTTCCTATTATTAAAAGAAGCTTTTCCTCAACTTCCGGGAAACGAAATCCTACTGGCTTTATACAATTCAGCAGTTGATTTAGGCGAACCCGGCGAAGACAATACTTATGGAAAAGGAATTATTGATGTATATGCTGCATTTGAATTACTATCGCAAACGCACACACCAAAACCTCCGGTTAGCAATAAATATGATATTGCTGTTAAATCAATTGCAAATCCTGCGGTTTATTATACAACTTCAGATACTATTAATCCAAAAGTAGTTATTATAAACAAAGGCACAACAACAATAAAATCTTGTACTTTTTATTACAATATTAATAATTTAGAAGAACATACTTTTCAATGGACAGGCAGTATTGCTACAAATGAAGAAAAAAATGTTACTCTCCCGTCAATTAATACAGAGGATGCTTATAATACTTTAAATGTAAAATTGTCGTTAGATATTGACACTACAGAATCTGATATTTATAATAATTATTTTAAAACCAGCTTCACAAAACTCCCTGAGAAAAAAACTCCGCTTTTCGAAAGTTTTAACTATCACACATCTCAACAATTAAAAGGCACTTGGGCTGTTTCAAATCCTGATTTTGGAATTACCTGGGTTCCTGATTCTTTATTACTGAACGACACAATAATTAATTGTGTTAAGATGAATTACTTTAATTATAAAACTCGCGACGGTCAAGAAGACATTTTACTTAGTCCGATTATTGATATTACAGATATGTCAGAAATAAATTTCAAGTTCAGTTATTCATATATTCGCAAAATTTCACATCTATATAAGGATAGTTTAAAAATTTATGCCTCAACAAATCAAGGCGAAACTTTTGATTATTTACTATTTTGTGATGGTGGTGAACACATGGCTTCTTACGATATGGATTTAACTCATACAGAATTTATCCCAACATTACCCGAATACTGGAAAGATACTTTAATTGACATTTCCAATTTGACTGGCAACGCTTCTGTTATTTTGAAATTTGTATCGATAAACGATAATGGAAATAATTTGTATATAGACAATGTTAAAGTTTACGAAGGAGAAGAACCTACATTAATTAAAGAAATTCAAAAATTTGAAACAGTGATTTACCCAAATCCTGCAAAAACCCAATTTATTTTAGAACATAATTTAACTAATTACGATAATGCTTTTGTTGAAATATATAACACAATTGGAAAACTCTTGTTAAAAAAACAAATACATTCGAACAAAGAAATAATTAATGTTTCTAATTTAGAAAACGGAATCTATTTTGTGCGATTTAGAGGAAACAATTGTAACACAACAAAGAAAATTTATATTAACAAGTAATTACTTTTTTAAAAAAAACTAAACCTGTAAATATAAAAAAAGTAAGTTATCTTACGCCTACATATTGCAATCCCCACTCAGCGAAGTTTGTAATTTCGTCGAATTACCCCGCTCGGCGAAGTTTGTAACTTCGTCGAATTATCTATGAATCCAGTCTAAAAAGGTCTTTTTTGTTATTCCGACGTAAGGAGGAATCCCTTATTCCGTCTGTCATTCCGAACGTATGTGAGGAATCCCCTGTTATGAAAGGAGAGATTCCTCGTTCGTTCCTCGCTTCGGAATGAACAAATAGGTAGATACTTGATTTTTAGACTGTACTCATCTATTTAAAACAATTTCTTATTACTACGGTTTGTATAAATTTTATTACATTTGATAGATGAATTGTAATTACAAATTTTACTATTTTGCAGATAAAATTTTTAACTTAGCAAAAGAATTTAAAAATTGCAGTTAAAAAAGACACTTAGCGAGGAAACTTAACTCTTTATGTTATTGAGCAAAATAAAAAAATTGATACACTTCAAACACAATTAAATGAATTGCAAAAATAAATAAATTATGAAAACAAAATATAAAATAATTATTGTACTGATAGTATCAGTATCATTAATTTCGTGTGAGCCATCTAATGATGAGTATCACACATTACCTGAAGAATATCACACAGAATTAAAAAATAATGACACTTTAATTTACCAATCAGAAACTGATTATGACACAATTTTTGTTAAAGCTCTTTTAAATGCAACTATGCAACATTCATTAAGTGGTTCGTCTCTTAAAGGTCCTTATGAAATCTATGAAATTCAATGTTTATATTTCTATTTTAATGCAGATGATATTAAAGACTGTAATTTGAATTTTGAGGATAGCATACAATATGAT
>QMPG01000405.1 GCA_003648455.1 Bacteroidota bacterium | reverse complement strand
TTGCCGAGTTTTAAGTTCTGCATCATTCTGTCAATATGATAAAGATACTCGTCTAAATCTTCAATAAAAAGAATTTTATTATCAGTATCAATATCAAAATCAGTACCTCTTAAACTGTATAAAATAGAAAGATTGCCCCCAACAATTGGAGCTTTAACTATGCCGGTTTTGTTAAATTTGTGAGCTTTAAATTCATATTTTAATGGCTCGCCAAACAAAGCTTTTCTTAAACTGATTACACTCTCGCTATTATGGTTTGATTTTGAAAAATTTATTGGCATTGTTGCATGAATACTTTCAATATTTAATCTGTTAATTTTTGAATGTAAAACAGTTATGTCGCTATAACCAACAATCCATTTAGGATTTTTCTTAAACTTTTCGAAATTAATTTTGTCAATAATTCTTGCTGTGCCATATCCTCCCCGAGAACACATAATTGCTTTTATTGAATTGTCGTCAAGCATTAGCTGTAAATCAGATAATCGCTCTTGGTCGGTTCCTGCAAACTGATTGCAAGAATTAAAAATATTTTCGCCCAAAACAACCTCTAAGCCCCAATCTGTAAACTTTTTTATTGCCGGAGCTATTTCTTCTTTAGAAATTTTTCTTGCTGTTGAAACTATTGCGATTTTATCTCCTTGTTTTAAATATTTTGGACTTATCATTTTTTGATTTTTCAATAAACTTAATTATAAACATAATTTCTTATCTTTGCCAAAATAATAAAAAAGAACAAAAAACCCGATTAAATAATATATTAAAATGAATAAATTTAAAAGATATTTAGTAACAACCGCTCTTCCTTATGCTAATGGTCCTGTGCACATTGGACATTTAGCCGGTGTTTATATTCCTGCCGATATTTACGTTAGATATCTACGCTCAAAAGGCGAAGATGTTTTGCTAATTGGTGGTTCTGATGAGCATGGAGTGCCAATCACTATAAAAGCAAAAAATGAAGGCATTACACCACAAGATGTTGTTGATAAATATCACAATATTATAAAAAAATCTTTTCAGGAATTAGGCATTTCTTTTGATGTTTATTCTCGCACAACATCTAAAACTCATTATAATACTGCTTCTGAATTTTTTAAAAATCTATATAATAAAGGCGAGTTTATTGAAAAAACCACTAAACAATTTTACGACGAAAAAGAAAACCAATTTCTTGCCGACAGATACATCACAGGAACTTGTCCTCATTGCGGATATGAAGAGGCTTATGGCGACCAGTGTGAGAAATGCGGTACCTCGCTGAATGCTACAGATTTAATAAATCCAAAATCTGCATTATCGGGAAACGTACCAGTTTTGAAAGACACAAAACATTGGTTCTTACCATTAGATAAATATCAGCCATATCTCGAAAACTGGATTTTGAAAGAACATAAAGAATGGAAACCAAATGTTTATGGTCAGTGTAAATCTTGGTTTGATATTGGATTACAACCTCGTGCCGTTAGTCGTGATTTAGATTGGGGTGTGCCTGTACCTATTGAAGGTGCTGATGGAAAAGTTTTGTATGTGTGGTTTGATGCACCAATTGGATACATATCTGCAACTAAAGAGCTAACAAAAAATTGGGAAAAATATTGGAAACGAAAAGATACCAAGCTTGTTCATTTTATAGGCAAAGACAATATTGTTTTTCACTGCATTATGTTTCCTGCAATGCTAAAGGCAGAAGGTAGTTTTATTTTACCCGATAATGTGCCTGCAAATGAATTTCTAAATCTTGAAGGAGATAAAATTTCAACTTCACGAAACTGGGCTGTTTGGTTACACGAATATTTACAAGATTTCCCCGACAAACAAGATGTGTTAAGATATGTTCTTACAGCTAATGCGCCCGAGACAAAAGATAATGATTTTACATGGAAAGATTTTCAAACCAGAAACAATAATGAGCTAGTTGCTATTCTCGGTAATTTTGTAAATCGCACTGTTGTTTTAACTCACAAATACTTTAACGGCAATGTGCCGGAAATAATACAACTTAATGATTACGACAAAGATGTGTTAAGTCAAATTCCTAAAATAACAGCAACTGTTGAGAAAAGCATTGAAAATTTCAGATTGCGCGAAGCATTAAAAGAAGCAATGAATTTAGCCCGATTAGGTAATAAATATTTAGCCGATACAGAACCTTGGAAAATTATTAAAACCAACGAAGAAAGAGTAAAAACAATATTAAATATTTCTTTGCAGATTTCTGCAAACTTATCAATATTAATTGAACCATTTTTGCCATTCACAGCAAAAAAACTTTGTGATTTGTTAAATATTGAACAACTTAAATGGGATGCTTTTTCAAATGAATTGTTAAAAGCCGGACACGAAATAAACAAACCTGTTTTGCTTTTTGAAAAAATTCAGGATGAAGACGTTGAAAATCAATTAAACAAATTAGCAGCAACAAAAAAAGCTAATGAAGAAAACACAAATTTGAACCCCTTAAAAAAAGATGTTTCTTTTGACGATTTTTCAAAACTAGATATAAGACTTGGGACAATTGTTGAAGCAGAAAAAGTTCCAAAAACAAAAAAACTTTTAAAGCTTACTGTTGACACCGGAATTGATAAAAGAACTGTTGTGTCGGGAATATCAGAATATTATGAGCCTGAAAAAATTATTGGTATGCAAGTAACAATTTTGCTTAACTTAACACCTCGAAAAATTAAAGGCATTGAGTCTCAAGGAATGATTCTTATGGCAGAAAATACCAATGGAGAATTAAGTTTTGTTTCTCCTGAAAAGGAATTTAAAAATGGTTCGCAAATAAATTAGTAATTGTATGTTTTTGTTCATCAGACGCATACACAATTAATGTTTTACAAACTTTGATTTTATTAAAACCAAAGTTTAATATATTTCGTATATAATTTTAATGGACTTGTTCCTGCTTTGAATATTAATTTTAAACTTTTCAACATGAAAAAATTTTTACTTTTTATTTTATTATCAAGTTTCCCAATACTTTTTTTTGGACAAAACAAAAACACACCTGTTCAGAAAAACGAAACAATGAATTTTTACGAAATTCAAAAAAACTTTAATAATTATTGGGACCCATACAATGTTAAAAATGGAAAATATGTAAACAAAGCAGGAGAAAAGATTAAAGCTCCCGGATGGAAACCATTTAAACGCTGGGAATGGTTTTGGGAAAGTCGTATTAATAAAGAAACAGGAGAGTTTCCAACAACCACAGCATGGAAAGAATTTGAAAATTATAAATCTTCATTAATAAACAAAAAAGGTAGTACAAAATCTGATAATGCAAATTGGACAAACCTTGGAACAAGCAGTTCTTCTGGTGGTTATGCCGGTCTTGGACGATTAAATTGTGTTGCTTTTCATCCTACTGATAATAACACTTTTTGGACAGGTTCTCCTTCGGGAGGTTTGTGGAAAACAACCAATGGCGGTTCTTCTTGGACAGTTTTAACCGATAGCAATGCTGTTCTTGGTGTTAGCGATATTGTTATACCAACAGATTATGCAACATCAAATACTATTTATATAGCAACCGGTGACCGCGATGGAGGTAGCATGTGGAGTCTTGGTGGTAGTTCAAACGACAACAATACTGTTGGTGTTTTAAAATCAACCGATGGTGGTAGCACATGGACAACCACAAACTTAATTTTTTATGTTGACGATAATGATTTGGTTACACGTCTTCTATTAGACCCTGACGATAATCAAACGATTACTGCAGCAACAACCAATGGTGTTTATAAAACAACCAACGGAGGTTCAAGCTGGTCAAAACTATCTTCATATAGTTTTATCGACATGGA
>QMPG01000404.1 GCA_003648455.1 Bacteroidota bacterium | reverse complement strand
TCGGAAAGAGATGAGATTTTCAGATTCAAATAATTTATTATTCATTTTAATAACATAAATTTTGTTGTTGCTTTTGCCATTTAAAAAAACGACTTTTGCAAAATAAATTATTGTAATATAGAATAAAAAAAAAGATTAAACAATAGTGAGTATTATTTATTAATATCTGTAAATAACAGAATAAGGGGATGAGAAAATTTTTAATATATTTATCATTGGTTATGGCAATGGTGCTGTTTAGTTTTAGCTTTGTTTGGTATAAGCAAGTTTATGTTTATTATACTCCTCTAATAACAATGTTTTTCAGACTATTAATATCTTCTTTGTTTTTGTTTTTATATGCTATCACTTTAAAAAAATTTAAAAAAGTAGATAAAAAAGATTACAAAGCTTTTTTGTTGTTGGCTTTGTTTGAACCGCTTATATATTTTATTGGTGAGAGTTTTGGAATGAATCTCGTTTCGGCAACTGTCGGTTCTGTAATAATTTCTACAATTCCTATTTTTACTCCTGTTCTGGCATTTTATATGTTTAAAGAACGCTTGTCGAAAACAAATATTTTTGGAATAATATTATCTTTTTTTGGGGTATTATTAGTTGTTTTAAAAGATGATTTCTCTTTTTCGGCTTCGCCGGGAGGTGTTTTACTTATGTTTTTAGCTGTGGCAGGTGCTATGGGATATTCGGTGCAAATTATAAAGCTTACAAAAAGATACAATTCTATGACCATAATAACAGTACAGAATGCTATTGGAGCAGTTTATTTTTTGCCATTATTGTTAATTTTTGATTTTCATCAGTTAGAAAATATTCATATTTCATGGCAATCTTTACTTCCTTTATTTGAGCTTGCAATTTTTTCGTCCACGTTTGCTTATATCTTTTTTTTGTTTGGTGTGAGAAATTTAGGAATAACAACAGCAAATATGTTTACAAATATTATTCCTGTTTTTACCGCAATATTTGCCTTTTTTGTTTTAGACGAAAGTTTGATTGTTAGAAAAATTATTGGTATTGCTGTTGTTGTTACGGGCTTGTTCTTATCTCAAATTAAGAATAATAAATTTATTAAAAGATATTTCTTTTTACGTAAATAAAAAAAACACACAAGATTTATTTCTTGTGTGTTTTTTTGGACTAGAAAGTCGGTGAAAATTATATTTTATAAGCCTTTTGTAATTATATCAATTTCTTGAGTAAATTTTTCACTGAGTTCTTTTTGTTTATATTTTCTTGCCAGTTTTGTGAGATTTTCTAAAACAGCAAAAGCCATGGTTTTTTCATTTTCGATAGAATCAGAGAATTTCGGTTTTAACGACAAGTAATATGTTAAATTATCACGGTATGTGTCGAAAATATTATTAACCAGAACGTTTGCAGAATCTGTTTGTCCAACTCTATAAAGAGCTTCAACATATGGTAAATCAAAATAGTTAAATGGTGATACTTCATGAGGTAGTAATTTAAGTCCTTTGTTTAATAAAGCCAAAGCAGAATCTTTTTTGTTTTCTTTAATTAAAGCATCAGCTAAGCGATAAAAATTAGATCTTAAACGAACAATTTTCATTGTCCTAATTACATTTTCATCCATATAAACATTAGGCTCACCCATGCCTCCCCATTTAAACTTGTTCATGTATTTATCATACAATAACTCAGTATCAATCCTTCCAATGGAGTTGTAGCTGTATTTGCTTTTTATGGGAACAAAACGATATGCAAAACCATCTAACTGAAAATAATCTGTTATATTTGTTGAATTTCCTGAACCAACAGAAACAAAATAAACAGGTCTTTCCCAATTATTATTTGCTAAGAGGTCAAGAATCATCAAATCACCTTTGCCAATATAGTTTGTCTTTAATTTCCAACTAATATTGTTAACAATTTTATCGGCATCTTTTTGCTTTACAGTTCCCGAAGCAAGAACTTTTTCTTTATCAACAGGAATAACAAAATGTTTGGCAGGGAAATAATCAATATTGTCGCCGCCTTGAGTTTCTAATTTTGTTTTAGGATTATCGGAAGCAACAAATTTTATTACTTCTTTTAAATCAACAGGCTTGTTTAGCCTTTCATAAACTGGAACATAATCTCGCTTGCCAAGAATGTATTGTTCTTTAGTTAATGTAAAAGGAACAGGTTCTGATTCATAGGCTTGGCGTTTCATTTGATCAATATACCAATCAGTAGTTAGGTATGGTAAGCAAACAATTCTAACATCAGTACGAATTCCTTCAACTTCTTGTGCATACCATGTTGGGAAAGTATCGTTATCGCCGTTAGTAAATAGAATTGCATTTGGTTCACAAGAGTTTAAATAATCGTAAGCAACATCACGTGCAATGTATCTGTTTGAACGATTGTGGTCGTCCCAGTTTTCACTAGCCATAATGCTAGGAACAAAAACAAGACACAATAAACTTGAAATAACTGCACTTACTGTTTTTGATGGTGATATTTTGTTAAAGAGTTCATAAATAGCAAGCACTCCAAGTCCAATCCAGATAGAAAAAGCATAAAATGATCCTGTGTAAGCATAATCACGCTCCCGCGGTTGAAAAGGTGTTTGGTTTAGGTATATCACAATTGCTATTCCTGTAAAGAAAAACAGCAATGAGATAATCCAAAAATTCTTTCTGTCTTTTTTGTAATGATATATTATGCCAATAAGTCCCAATAAAAATGGTAACATATAATAAATATTCCTAGATTTTTTATTTGTCATTGATGCGGGCAAATTGTCTTGATTACCGAGTCTCACCTCATCAATAAATTTAATGCCACTTAGCCAATTCCCGTTAAGAATTCCTCCATGACCCTGAATATCGTTTTGTCGCCCTGAGAAATTCCACATAAAATAGCGAAAATACATGTGACCCAATTGATATCTGAAGAAGAAAATAAGATTTTCTCCAAATGTTGGTTTGTTAATTATTTTCGGGTTTCCTTGATAATCAGTTGTTTCTATAGGTACGCCACTTATGTTAGCCCATTGTTTGTATGCTTGAACATGTCTTTTTTCAGAGCTAAACATACGAGGGAAGATTGTTTTAAAACGAGAATCAAAATTCCGTTTAGTTTCGTAGCGAGTAATAACATACTTACCATCTTTTTTAATATAAGTTGGGTTGCCATTATAATACGGATCACCATTTTCGAGAGGTGCATTATAGTATTGACCGTAAATTAAAGGTCTGTCTCCATATTGCTCTCTATTCAAATATGATAATAAAGAGAAAACATTTTGAGGATTGTTTTCGTCTAAAGGAGGATTTACCGATGAACGAATAACAACCATTGCAAAAGACGAATAGCCAATTAAAATTACTGTAAATGCAAGGATTATGGTGTTAAGAATTACTTTACCTTTTTTTTGTGTATAATGAATTCCCCAAACAATACCACCGACTAACAGCAATGTAAAAATTATTACGCCTGAATTATATGGCATTCCAAATCCATTAACAAAAAGAAGTTCAAATTTTGATGCTATTTTAACAACTCCCGGTATAATTCCATACATCACAATAGCTACTATTAAAACAGAAATAAGAAATGCCGAAATTATTCCTTTTGTAGAGGGTTTGAATTTTCTGAAATAATAAACAAAAACAATTGCCGGTATTGTTAATAGGTTTAATAAGTGAACACCGATTGACAAGCCCATTAAATAAGCAATTAATATAATCCAACGATTTGCATATTTTTTGTCGGCTACATTTTCCCATTTTAAGATAGCCCAAAAAACAACGGCTGTAAACAAAGAGGAAAAAGCATAAACTTCGGCTTCAACTGCTGAGAACCAGAAAGAAT
>QMPG01000403.1 GCA_003648455.1 Bacteroidota bacterium | reverse complement strand
TAATAATATAAATAATAATCACAAGAAAAAACTGTACAGACAAAAATTAGAATAATGCTTATAAGTTTACAAACTGGTAATAACGAATTTTAAGCAAAGTAGTTAATCAATTGGTTTTATAAGACTAAAGGCAATCAGGAGGGAGCAGAAGTAATATTTTATAAGTAAGTTTATATGATAACAATTTTTAGAAATATATTAATGAAATCAAACAAAAAAAATTGTAGTTTTTTTATTTTAATTATTTTACAATTTATTACTTTTCAATCACTTAAATCGCAAGTTGACACTTTAAATATTTATCAAAAAGATTTTATTTACTTGTGCCAACTTCTTGAAGATAGTCATCCAAATATCTATGAAAATTTCCCAAAAGATAAATTTGAAATAAAAAAGAAAAAATTATTAAAAGAATTCGCTAATACTAAAAACAAAGCAGAATATAGCATAAAATTGCAAAAGTTTGTTTCAAACATAAAAGATGCTCACACAAAAATACAGTTTACTTTATTAAATAGTTTTTTATATCCAATCCGTATTCGCTCAATAAAAGACACTTTATTTATTTCAAATATTGATAAATCGTTACCTTCAAACTGGTTAGGAGCAAAGATTATCAATTTTAACAACATACCTAAAGATACTGTAATTAATAAAGCAAAAAAATATTTTTCTTGCGATAACAACATTTGTTATATGAATAACATTGTTTACTATCTTTATAATTACAAATTTTTAAAACAACTTGGAATAATAGATACTTCATCTGAACTTAAACTATCTATAACAACATTGAAAAATAAAAATGAAGAAATCACAATACCTCATATAGAGAAATATAAATTAAGAAAGATAAAAAAAGTTAAAAACTTAACAGGATACACTAATCGGCTTTTTCATTATAAAATATTAAAAGACAAAAGCATTTGTTATTTTCATTATCAGGAATGCTACGATTTACAATTTTTAAAATTTGATAAAAAAAATTACAAACCTCTTTATCATTTATTTTATGTTGCATGGTGGTTAAGAGGAGGAAACTTTTCAAATTTTTTAAAAAAAATGTTTAAAGAAATTGAAAAAAAAAACATTGATAATCTTATTGTTGATTTGAGAGATAATTCAGGTGGCTCAAGTATTTTGAATGAACAATTTATTGAATATATAACTTCATCTGAAAAGATAAAAGATTATTCAGAAGGGTTGAAATTATCAAACTTATTAAAAAAAACACATCCAGCATATTTTGATAAAGTAGTTAGTCGCTATAAAAAAATCTATCATTGCGATTCCATAAAATTCCCGATATATCTATCAGTTGAGAGTCCTGTTCTAATTGACACATTCTCTGATTCAAATTATTTAAGAGACATCAATTCTCCTTTTTATATGAAAGAGCCAAAGAAAAAATTTAAAGGACATATTTATATACTAACCGGATCAAATACATTTAGTAGTGCAGCAATGTTAGCAATTAAATTACGAGATAATAATTTAGTTACAATTGTTGGAACTCCAATGGGGCAAAAACCAACACAGTTTGGTCAGTTCTTAAATTTTAGGCTTCCATTAACAGGAGTTAGAGGACATGTCTCTTCTAAAAAACTTTATCGCCCAGATAGAAGCAAAAATAATGAAACAACATTATACCCTGATATTGAAATTTGGAATACAATAAATAATGAGATTAACGGGAGGGATATTGTTTTCGAAAAGTTATTAGAGATGATTAAATAAAATAATTAATTTTTTTAATTATCTTGCAAATAAAAAATACTAACTATCAACCATGCAATTCCCCTTCTACAAACAACTTGATGCCATGGACTGCGGAGCTATCCCGAAAAATCGGGAATTACAAAGCATTACGGCAAAAACTGTTTCTTAACACAAAATAAAAATTCCTCAATAATTGACTTTCTCATTTTTTTGCTTTTAAATTTGCTTTAATATTTTACAACAAACAATCCTTTAAAAATGAATAATTTTATGAACAAAACATTATTATTAATATTTTTATTACTATTACTTTTTATTAATAATTTATCAGCTCAAGTATATGAGGGGGTGATAAAAGACAA
This sequence comes from Bacteroidota bacterium, assembly GCA_003648455.1. The sequence continues at coordinate 1,745 of QMPG01000403.1, read as the reverse complement.
CAAAGGCAATGTTGTTCCTTATGTAAATATTATATTTACTGATACCCATAATGATTTGTTCGGGGTAACAACCAACTCTTCCGGCAAGTTCGAAATAGCCAAATCCTTTCTTGTAAATGCCGATACTATCAAATTTTCATGTATTGGTTATCAAATAAAAAAAATTGCAAAAGATGACCTTTCAGAAAGAAAAGAAAATATGATTTGCTTGGCTGAAAAGAAATATACATTAAATGAAATTGTTATCAATGACAATAAATATAAAAAAAGAATAATAACATTGGGTACCCATAAAAACAAAAGTGATGCAGGAGAGTATTACCCTCTATGGAATGAAGTAGCATTATATATACCAAATAATAAAAAAATTGATGGTTATATTAAAGATGTAAAAATTAAACTGGTTAATAAAACAAAATCGGAAGTGCCAATCAGAATACATGTATATGGTGTAACCAAATTGGGTGATGGACCTCAGGATGAACTTTTACAAAAGTCTGTTATAACGAGTGCTTCAAGTAGCCATGGAAAATGGATTGTTGCAGATATTGAAAAATACAGGATTGCTTTTCCACCTGAAGGAGTATTTATTGGATTTGAATTCATCCCTCCTGATGGAGTAAATGTAACCGATACAATAACTGAATGTGTCAGGATGACTACCAATGATGATAAACGTTTGAGGGTGCAAAGGGGTTTTGTTAGGGGCAATGACCAATGTTATACATGGGAACGATATTTCAGGACAAATAAATTGAAAAAAAGAGGCATTGTTTATAAAGGTTGGAAATGGTACTATACTGGGAAAAAAGGTTATTATCATCCAAATGTTGGCTTAACAAACGTAATCATGTGTGCAGATGTCATCTTTTTTAAGTAAGTTTACATGATAACAATTTTAAAAAATATTTTAATGAAATCGAAAAAAAAGATTTAATCAATTAACTTAATATATTATTGTTATAATTAAAAAAAATTTCATGAAATTTTATTTATATTGCAAAAATAAATCGTTCCAACTGAAAATAAATACACATGAAACAAAAAGTTTTTTTATTGATAATCGCCTCATTTTTAATTTCTAATACTAATTCATTTTCTCAAACACAAAACGACACAATAACAAAAAATAATGAGATTAAATCAGAAACTTTTAGTCAGAAGATAAATACTTTTTTCACGCCTGTTGTAAAGCAAATGGGCAAAATTTTGTTTTGGGATCCTTTTGAAGCTACCGGTGTTTACGACCCAATAGTTTACGATAATAATCACAAACCTGTAATTGATAAAAATGGTGAAGTAAAAAAAACACACATTCCTTTTGTTGTTATTTGGTTAGTTCTCGGTGCTTTATTTTTTACATTTTTCATGAAATTTATTAATATAAGAGGTGCTAAAATTGCAATTGACTTAATCAGAGGCAAATACGACGATCAAAAGCAAAAAGGTCAGATTTCCCATTTTCAAGCATTAACAACCGCATTATCTGCCACAATAGGTTTAGGAAATATTGCAGGAGTAGCAATTGCCATATCGCTTGGCGGTCCCGGAGCAACTTTTTGGATGATTATTGCAGGTTTGCTCGGTATGTCATCAAAATTCGTCGAATGTTCATTAGCTGTCAAATACCGCAAAATTGACAAAAACGGACGTGTTTCAGGTGGTCCAATGTATTATTTAAGTCAAGCCCTCGCAAATTATCATCTACCTATTACAGGAAAATTTTTAGCATTTATTTTTGCCCT
>QMPG01000402.1 GCA_003648455.1 Bacteroidota bacterium | reverse complement strand
CTATGCGTAGTTTGGGATTTTGAAACGATTAATTTTCAATTTACTACTAATTTTATTTAATGCTATAAACTTCAATATTAGCACGTTACCCAAATTACGTATAGCCTTTGTTAGGCACTGGCACTGTTTCATTTCCATATATCTATCTTTCAAATTTGCTACAAGTTTCATTTTTTTCGTGCGGTGGCAAGACATACTCTTTTGCAATTTTTGGTCAAGCGTTGGCTCGTGTGAATTGCAAATGTGTATGGCTTAGTCGGGGCGTTTAAATGGCGGCTCTTTTAAAGTACCATCATCAAAACGTTTTTGTATCCATCCATAACCATCTTCAATAAAATAATATACTTCATCACTCGTAGGTGGCAAATTAAATTCAATGAAACACTTAACAGCTTCTATCAATATTGTCTTTCCAATTCCAAGACCTTTCAAATTACTTAATGTATGCATATGGGCTAAAAGTAAACCATCATAACGTTCGACAAATTCAAAGCAGCTACAAATCAAGTTTGCATTATCAATAGCAATTATAAATGAAGGGTCTTCATTTAACCAAAATATTTCATATGTGCCAAAAGAAGAAAGATGTTCTAATTCTTTTAAGTCGGTTGCTGATATTGTTCTTCCTATTTCTAAAATCATATATTTACTTTAAAAGTATATTTTCAATTTCCTTACTTACTTCTTTTAATGCATCTGCCGTTTGGTCTTTTAGTTTTTGTGCTTTCTCTCTTATTTCTGAGATATGTTCTGCTATCTCTTTTTGTTTGTCAATTTTTGGTAATGGTATTATTTGATTGAAATAATTTGACATTATTAAATTTCTAATTCCATTTGTTTGACTTTGCATTGCGTCAGTTAATTTAATATTATGCACTGTTTTCAGAAAACAAAACAAATACTCAGAATTGATTTTTGAATTATCAACCCTAATTTTATGAATAAAGTTACTGTATCCAATTTGATGAGTTTTTAAAATCTCATTTGTTAAAATTGAAATTCTACCAACTGGTTGGTCTGGGCTTCCACCTGATTTTTCAATTAACAAATCATTTTCTTGAATATCTATTCTGTCTAATTTATCAGTATTTATTAAACGATATTTTACACGTGAATTGTCAAGATTAAGATTGTATAAATTATCAAATTCAGTTGCTCTAATAACTAAGCATCTTTTGTAATCAACTAATTCTTCTTTTTCGTCTTTTCCCCAATCACCTGCAACACTATGAGTAACTAATTCTTTTAGTTTTGATTTATCAAAATTAGTTCCCTTAATCGCATTTCTTATTGCTTGCGTATTATTATCATATAGTTTAGGGTCAAACCTGCCGCCCGAAATTTCTTTTAATGAAATCGTAAACATTCTATTTTTCAAAGTATTTTCAGGTGGTACAGGTAATTTAATTCCTAATTCACCAAGCAAATAATTATCAATACTTAACAAAAGTCTTTCGGCTTCTGTTTCGTTTAGTTTTTTTTGCTCAATATATTTGGAATATATCTTTACAATTTCATTTTGAATTTCATTGTTTGGAAAAGGAATTTTTAAATCACGAATAGCTTCTTGCGACAAACTACCCATAATTGCACCAATTTTATTTTTATCAAATTGAGCTTGACCAATTTTTGAATTGAAAAAAATTTCAAGAAATTTAGGATTAATAGATTTATTGTTAATTTCTATGTAAAAAACTTCTGAACTTATTACATAATCATAGTCTCTATCTAAGGCAACAGCATTGCCAAAAGTTCCTTTTCTTGTTAAGAGTAAATTACCTTTTTTAAGCTGAATATTTTTTGAAATTTCTGATGAGTTAAAATCAATATATTGAATTTTTGAAAAATCAAAACTTCCTTGTTTGACATTTGCTACTTTTAAATATGGTGTACCACTTTCTTTATAGTCTCTAAAATCATATCCGTTATTTACAGATTTTAATATTTCGTGAAACTTTTTATAAGGTTTTTTTATTAAAAGTTTTTCATAAGCATTAAACTCGTGAGCATAATAATAAGGGTCAAGCCTTTTTTCTAATTCGCTTTTTTGCAAAATAAAAATACGGTTAAGATTTAGTTTTGTATTTGAAATAGTGTAACTGCTCATTATAATTCCGTTTTATTAATCTGAGCAATAAACTTTGAAAGTTCTTTGCCTATTTCAGTTAGTTCATTGTTTTGTGTTTCTTTTCCTGTGGCATCATAACCAATATCTTCGGCAATTGCCATAAAAATAGGATAGTTGTCCAATGTAGTTTGTTTGGCTGTAAAATATTTTTCAATTAATTCTTCTTTTAAGAAATTTACTTTGTCTTTGTGTTGATTTTGAATTTTGCTTTTATCTTCTTTTATCAGTTCGTTAATTTCTTTTTTTATTGCATTTGGGTTTTTCTCTTTTGCTTCTGTCTCTAATTTCTTTATCGCTTCTTTTTTCTCTTTCTCCCATTTCTCAATAGTTACAATGTATTTGTTATCTGTTTTTATTTTCTCTTTTAAATTATCTTTTTGATTGATAATTTTTTCAGTTTGCACTTTCTTGTGTTTCCGTAAGAACAAAACAGAACTTTTCACTCCTGCACCTGTGGCAGAAAATGCAGTTTGAGGCATCGAAACAACCGCTACAATTCTGTACATTTCTTCAATGTTATCTCTTACATATTGCAGACTGCTGTTTGTTAAAATACCATCGGGAATTACAATTGCTAAATATCCGTTTTCGTTTAAAAACTTATGACACTGTTCAATAAATAATACTTCTGTACTTTGACTGTCTCGCACTTTTTCTCTCAATGCTTTTACCGACAACCAATCATCTTCTTTTTTTCCAAAATTATATTGATGTAAGTATGCTTTTTCAGTTTGTTTTATACTACTTCCAAAAGGTGGATTTGTTACAATAAAATCGAATGAGTTGTATTTAAACTCAAAATTTTTGGTGTTGTTTTGTAAATCAGTATCAATTAAAAGTCCGTCAGATGCAATTACATTTGTATGACCATCATCGTGAATAATCATATTCATTTTTGCAGTTCGGGCGATTTGGTCGTTTATTTCAATACCGAATAAGTTTTTTTCTGCAAAATCGTGCCAAAATTTGTAATGGTCTTTTTCGTCTTTTATTGGGTCGTAATATTCGTTTGCCTGTTCTCTAACTTTGTCAAGAGCATATAATAAAAAACCACCGCTTCCGCAACTTGTGTCAAGTACTCTTGATTTTTGATTAATTGGAACACTATCAACTATAAATTTAACAATTGGTCTTGGTGTAAAATACTGACCGAAATCACCCCTGAAATAACTACCCATAAAAGTTTCAAAGGCTTTTCCTTTACTATCAAGGTCTGTTTTATTAAGGTTTATTCGTTGGAAGTATTTTACAATAGTTAATGTTTCTTGTGCTGAAAGAGAAATACCATCTTTAAAAACTTCGGGGGCTTCTTTTTCTCCAATTGCGTAGATTTTTTTAACTCGTTTTAATAAGTCTTCTGGGTCTTCACCCCTGAATAATTGAAAGTCATAAGGCTCTCCGTTTCTTCTTGGGTGTTTCTCGTCCCAAATCTTACAAAATATAAGTTTGTCTAATTCATCAAATGCCACACTTGGGTTTCGTTGCCCACCGCCCCAAAGTGCTTGATGTGATTGTATGAATATTTTTGTTAGTTCACTTTCACTTACAACTTCTAATTCAAAGAATTTTTGCTTTTTCCCGTAATCTTCTTCGGGTTCAGAAACTCTACCTGTTTCAATTTGCGAAACTCCACCTTTAGCATATTTGTAAGGTGCAAGTTTATCTATTCCAAATTGCGGAATATCAGGTATTTCAATTCT
>QMPG01000401.1 GCA_003648455.1 Bacteroidota bacterium | reverse complement strand
GTATAAAATGCCTGTAAAAGTATTCAAACAGGCTGCTTAGATTTTCTTCTAATTCGATTAAGCGAAAAAGAAAATCTAACTTATTTTTGCAAAATAGTTGTCTAAAGATGGGGAGTAGTTAAATAATTGCGTGTTGGGGTTAGTTGTTCCTTTACCTATTTAATCATAATTTTACCATTTCCAACCATTTCTAGTTCACTTTGAATAATGAAGAAATATAGCCCTGATTTTAAATTGTCTCTTTTAAGTTGCAACAAACCATCTTTAATTTTACTTATGCTTTTACATTCATTTCCGTACAAATCATAAAGAATAAAGGTTAAGTTTTCATTATGTAAATCTGGGTTGGCTATTTCAATATTAGAATAATTAGTCATTGGATTTGGATACACTTTAATAAAGCTTTTACTGTAATTGTTTTCTGATATACCTACATTATACAAGTCATCGATTTTTTTTATGGCATAAAAATTTTCTCTTCTATTTAGTCTATATCTTGCTGAATGTGTTTGAAGACCATAGGATATAGAGATTTCATTGTTGGTGTAAAAAAAACTACTACCACTCATTCCATTGGCTCCTGTTACTCCATGCCTTACACGTCCAAATTCTATATCTATATAGTTGAAATTTCCAAAATATGAATACATATCTAAGCCATCATATTCTGGTATAGATGGATAGCTGAAACTATAAAATATAGGGTTTGTGTAAAAAACACTATCATAGTTATAACCATAGCCCAACCATCCAATTTGTTCACCAATTGGTTCTTCAAGTACCAATAAACCAAAATCATATCTAACATCATATATTTCTTGGTCATAATACTTTTTTAAAATTACATATTTATCAATCTTTATCTTTCCAATATTCGGTTGTGGAAACCCGTCTGAGTGAGAGGGTGAAACATATCTGTTAAGTTTCCAAACAAATTCTCCATCTACGTAATGGTACCCAATACAATGTGCAGCAGTTAAAACAATATTATTCGCAACCAGTGTTCCCGAACAAGAAGCATATTGCTCATAAATGCTATCACTCCATACAATTGCGACATTTGTTCGAATTGGGTAATTTAGTAAATCAAAGTGGTTTTTTGCTAAAGATAGTTCAGAAAAAGAAGTTCCAGGTGGAAGGTTAGTAGGTAAATTCAAATCTAATTGTTCATGGTTCTCCCATTGACCAATATTCCCTGAAACGTAATCACTAATCTTTAAAGTATCAAAAGGTCCTATTGGTATTACTTCCATAGTTTCATTCGAAATGTCAAATACAATTAGAGTGTCCATTTGAGCACTAGATACTATTGGTCCAAGTAATATTATTAAAAGTATAATCGTATGTTTCATGTTACGTTTTTTCAATTAACCCCAACGGTGGCAATATGAAATTTTGGGCATTTTGAAACACCAAACTTTCAATTTACTACAATGCTTATTTATTGCTAATATGTTCATATTTACCACTATCTGCCCAATTTTTTATATTGCGTGTTGTAGGGCGTTATTCTTCCATTTCCTTTATATTTTTGCTATTATTTCAAATGTGTTTTTTACATATTTCTCTAATTCAGAATCATAAATTGATTCACTATCCGCATTTGGATTAGTATGATGGAACTTTTTAGAAAAATCGTTTATTTCATCCAAATCTGAATAGTATATTTTTAATTTCGATAATACTGAACTGTCGTCAGAAATAGAAATCTTTTTTAAAAATTCACCTAACCATTCATTTGCTTTAAATTGGCCGTAAAACTTAATCCGAAAATACCCTTCTAATATTGGTCTAATACATCTTGCTACATTTCTTTTTTCTGTGTCAGAAGAAACGCCAAATTTTAAATAATTATCTAACATACTGAAATCCTTGAATAAACCATTTATCGTTTCACTTTCAATGTCATAATCAACAATAACGGTTGAGTTACGCATAAATGACAATTTCAATGATTGAGTAATATTTTTTACTTTTTCCCAAAAATCTCTTGCAAACAATAAATTGTGTGTTAAGATGATAAGTTGATTTGCTTTTTGACTTAATTGATATAAATGTGATATTGTTGATGTTTTTCTATTAATATCAAAACTTGAAATCGGGTCGTCAAAAACTATTATTTTTTTGTCAATATTGCTATCAGAAAAAACTTTAGCCAAAAAGAAAGAAAGAGCAAGTGCACTTTTGTCACCTTCACTTAGAGAGTATTTTACATTTGGATTCATTGAGTCTGCTTTAAAATCAATCTTGTTTCCAGAAACATAAAGACCATAATCAGCAAAGGGGTCTTTTCCCCCGCCACGATAAGTACTTTTCAGTTCCCTTATTTCAAGGTAGGGTGCAAACTTTTGCAAATAATTATTAATCTGTTCTTTATAACTGCTAAATATTTCAAAGGTGTACTGTTTGAGTTGAGTTTGTAAATCTGAATTTTGGACTTTTAAATCAACAATTTCTTTATTGATTTTTTGGTAAATAGTACATAACTCTTTTACTTCTTCAGTTTGTCTTGTTTTAACTGCTTTTATTTTTTCAAGTTCTTTTTCTAAAATAATAACATCTTTTACTTCTTTTTCTTTTAATGCTTTTATTTTTAAATTTTCACGTTTTACTATTTCATTATACTTAATAAATTCTTGATTTCCTTCATTTAGTATCTTTTCAAGTTTGTTAATTATTTCAATTTCAATAGGTTTAATGGGGTTGTTAGATTTTAAATCAACTAATTCTTTTAGTTTTTTTGTAATCTCAACAGTTTGCTTTTTAAAACCAGTTATTGACAACTCTACTAATTCAATGTTTAGATAATTCAACCAAAATTTAACATAACCATTGTTTGATGCATAATCAATTTCAATATTTGAAAAAATTTGCTCTGGATTTATTTCTCCTACCTTATTCTGTAATAGTTTGGTGTTTTTTTGTAATGCAATATATTGTTCATTAAAATATTGTGTGTAAGCTTTGACTATATCAACTGTTTCAATATTCTGTAAACAAAATGGGCATTTATTATCTTGAATGTTATCAACTCCGTCCTTAATCCATTTTTCAGAGCGACTACCTAAATTCAAACTATTCTTGTGTTTTTCAACTTCTTCTATATATTCTTGTGAGATGCTATCAATAGATTTCTGACAGAATGCTTTTAAGTTTTCATATCTTATATCATAATCAATCAATACCATTTCTCTAAACTCAGGAGACTGTTTGATTTTTTCAAAAGCTCTTGAAGCATCAATTTCTTTTTGTTTCTTAGAGATTTTTGTTTCAATATCGAAATCAGGTTGTAGTAGTAAAATTTCATCCATTTCATAGACATTAATAAATTTCGCTACTTCGCTACTAATTTCTTTTAATTCATTATTTTTTTCCTTTATCTGATTCTTTAAATTAGAAATTTGATATTTTAACCTAACTCCTTCATCACCAATAACGATTTCAAACAAATTTTTTCTATGTTGTGGAAGAATCTCAAAACCTGTGAATATATTTGTATTAATAAAATGAGTATCAAAAATTTCGATATTATTTTTGTTCTTATCCCATTCTCCATTTTTATATTCAATATTTTCTGTTTCGTCATCAAATTTTAAGGTTACTTCTGGACTATCATTGGTACCAAATGAGCGTAATTGATATACAAGAGAATCATCATTTTTCAATGACCTAAAAATAGAAGTTAGGGTTGATTTTCCTATTCCATTTTCTCCGTAAATTAATGTAATTGGTCTAAATTCACCATTCCATAATGATGATGCTTTCAATGAAAAATCAAAGAATTTACCAACTCCTTTTATTTTAATAATTCTGTTAATCATTTTTCATT
>QMPG01000400.1 GCA_003648455.1 Bacteroidota bacterium | reverse complement strand
AGCGGGTTAATTGCAAATGGTGCAAAACATGTAATAAATAATCCATTAGATTTAGTTGATATTTTATAAATGAATCTTCTCCGAAAAGTCAAAAAAATCATCATTGCGAAGGAGGAACGACTGAAATAATCTTGTTAAATAACAGCTTGTCAGATGATTGAGATTGCTTCACTGCGTTCGCAATGACGTACTATCTATTTTCAGAGCGGACTAATAAATAAAAAATTTCAATAATTCACTGAAAATAATTTTATTGCAAAATCTTTAACGCATCTATCTTATCAATCTTTAATTGGTTTCGTAAAGCTAATAAGCTGTCAAATTTCTTTTCGTTTCTAATACGTTTCTTAAATTTAACTGTAATATTTTTATCATAAATATCTCTATCGAAATTAAAAATATTTACTTCAAAGGTTATATCTGATTCATCGTCGTTAACAGTTGGTCGGGAACCAATGTTTAACATTCCTTTATGGATTTCATTATCAACAATTACATGAACGGCATAAATACCATCAGCCGGTATTAGCTTATCTTTATGACAGTCGATATTAGCAGTAGGAAATCCAATCTGACGGCCTAAACCTAATCCTTTTACAACTTTCCCTGTAACCGAAAAACTATATCCTAAATCTTTATTAGCTGTTATAATGTCTCCATTGCGTAATGCTTCTCTTATTATTGTTGAGCTAATGCTGATGTTGTTTACATTTAACGCCTCAATCCGCTCAATAGTGAAATTATATTTTTTTGCACATTCATTAAGATACTCAAACGAACCTTCGCGATTATGACCAAATTTATGGTCGTATCCAATCACAAGATGTTTTAGATTTAATTTATCAACAAGAATATTCTTTACAAAATCAATATAGCTTAATTTTGAAAATTCTTTTGTAAAAGGATAAATAATAAGATGGTCGATGCCGACTTTTTTAAGCAATTCTTTTTTTTCTTCTATTGTAGTAATTAATTTTATTTCCTGTTTATAGCCATTTACAACAAACCGAGGATGTGGATAGAAAGTAAACAATACTGTTTCGCCATTAATTCTCTCGGCAATTTTTTTCATATTTTTTATTACCTTAACGTGACCTAAATGAACACCGTCGAAAGTGCCAATTGTAAGTACCGAATTTTTGGCATTAAATTTTTCAATATTTTCAATGTTCGTATAAATCTTCACTGCTTATTTTTTTCTTATTGTATAAAAGTCTTTTACCCTTTTTTTACAAAACTCGTGCATCTAAAAATAATATCATGCAAAAATATAAAAAGCATTAATTGTTTATCACATTTTTTGTTTATATTTTTAATATTTATACTGTAATCAGTTTATTTTTTATGCAAAAAAGCTTAAATGAATAGTAATAATAAATATCAAGCGGTTATTGGTTTAGAAATTCACATACAACTAAACACAAAAAGCAAAATTTTTTCGCGGGATTCGGCTGAGTATAATATTTTACCCAATACAAATATTAACGAAATATCATTAGGATATCCCGGCACACTTCCGATGTTAAACCACAGGGTTGTTAAAAATGCGGTTATGCTTGGCGTAGCAACACACTCAAAAATAAATAAATACAATGCATTTGCCCGAAAAAATTATTTCTATCCCGACATGCCAAAAGGATATCAGATAACACAATTTAAAACCCCAATTTGTTACGAAGGCTTTATCATTATTAAAGATGAAAATAATAACGATAAAAAAATTCATATTGAGAGAATTCATATTGAAGAAGATTCCGGCAAAAGCATTCATAAAAAAAACAATAGTTATATTGATTTAAATCGTGCAGGAGTACCTCTTTTGGAAATAGTTACAAAACCTGAATTACGTTCGGGAAACGAAGCTGCCGAATTCTTATCTCAAATAAGAAGACTGGTTCGTTATCTGGGTATTAGCACAGGCGATATGGAGAAAGGAAATTTACGTTGCGATGCAAATATCTCTGTGAAACTTAAAAACAGCAACAAACTAGGCACGCGTACTGAAATAAAAAATATCAATTCCTTTTCGAATACAAAAAAAGCTGTTAATTATGAAATAAAAAGGCAGATTACTGAAATAGAAAACAACAATAAAATAATTCAGGAAACACTCAATTTTGATGCAGAAACAGGTAAAACCATAGTTATGCGAACCAAAGAAGGAGAAAATGATTATCGCTATTTTCCCGAACCGGATATCCCTCCACTTATTATTTCAGATGAATTTGTTGAGAAAATAAAAAAATCGTTGCCTTTGTTGCCCACTCAACTTTTTATTAAATACAAAAAACTCGGATTAAACAATTATGATGCTTCAATAATTATTGAGGATAAAGATATTGCAGATTATTTTGAAAAAATAATTTCGCATACAAACAATTATAAATCAGCAGCAAATTGGCTCATGGGAAACATAAAATCTTATCTAAATAAAAATTTAATGAGCATTAATGATTTTAAAATACCTGCAATTAATATTGCAGAATTAATAAATATGATTGACAATAATATTGTTAGTCATTCTGTAGCATCAAAAAGGCTATTCCCCTTAATGATAAAAAACCCTTTAAAAAATCCTGTTGAAATTGCAAAGCAAAACGATTTAGTTCAAAAGAATGATAAGAATCAAATAATTGAAGCTGTTAAAATGATTGTTGATAAATTTCCTGAAAAGATTTATGAATATAAAAACGGAAAAACCTCATTAATTGGTTTTTTTATGGGTGAAATTATGAAAAAAACAGAATTAAATGTAAGTGCGAAAACTGTTTCTGAAATATTAAAAAAATATTTGAACAATATTTAAAAGATACAATTTTATATATGTAAATACGTTATATTTGTAAAATTTTTATTCACAACACAAATTAAATCTTTATTTTATAAATAATTAAAAAACAAACACATGAGAAAAATTTTTTATCTTTTCATAATTCTATTTGCTGCATATTCGTGCACTAATGCTGATAGCTTTGAAATAAACGGGAAAATTAATGATGGAGCTAACAAAAAAATCTACTTAATAGATTTATCGTCTGTCAAGCAAACTCCGGATTCTACAATTATTGATAAAAATAACGAATTTCAGTTCACAGTTAGTTCTACCGAGCCCAAAGACATGATTCTTTATTTTTCGATGAATAATTATATTCGCTTAATAGTAAAACCTGGTGAAAAAGTTAAAATAACTGCCGATGCTAATAATCTGTTAGGAACATATAATGTTGAAGGCTCTGAAGAATCGAATTTAGTTAAAAATTTAAATAAGCATCTCTCAAATAGCATGAGCCGTTTAGATTCATTAAATACTGTTTATAATAACAATCAGAACAATCCCAAACTAGATTCCATTATCCAAGAGTTAACTCAAACCAGTAATGAAATTTTTCAAAACGAGAGAGATTTTTTAATTTCATTTATTGATAAAAACAAATCTTCATTAGCTTCTTATGTTGCTTTATCTCAAAAACTAAGTCAAAGAATTCCTTTGCTAGACCCTGCAAAAGATTTTAAATATTTCGAAATGGTTGATTCTGCTTTAAGCGTAAGTTACCCAGAAATAAATATCACAAAACTTTTAAGTTCTTTTGTTGAAAAAACAAAAATGCGAATTAAAGAAGAGCAAGAAAACAACAAACGTTTTGGAATTGGTTCTATTGCTCCTGATATTGCTTTACCTACACCTAAAGGTGACACCTTGTCGTTATATTCATTAAGAGGAAATTATGTATTACTTGATTTTTGGGCAGCTTGGTGTAACCCTTGTAGAGCTGAGAATCCAAATATTGTAGCCAATTATAAAAAATTTCACAGCAAGGGGTTTGATGTTTTT
>QMPG01000399.1 GCA_003648455.1 Bacteroidota bacterium | reverse complement strand
TACAACAAAAATTAGAAGATCATTATAACGATATGCAAGACCTTGAGTTTACCATACAAGATGGTAAACTATGGTTATTACAAACTCGTACAGGAAAACGTACTGGTTCTGCAATGGTTCGTATGGCTGTTGAAATGCTTGCACAAGGTAGAATTGACGAAAAAGAGGCTATAATGCGAGTTGAGCCTAATAAAGTAGATGAACTTCTTCATCCTGTTTTCGATAAAGATGCAATGGCTTCAGCAAATGTATTAACAAAAGGTTTACCTGCATCACCAGGTGCTGCAACAGGTCAATTAGTTTTCTTTGCTGATGAATGTAATAAATTCAAAAATGCAATATTAGCACGTATCGAAACTTCGCCTGAAGACCTTGAAGGAATGAATATTGCAAACGGAATTTTAACAGCTCGTGGAGGAATGACATCTCACGCTGCTGTTGTTGCACGTGGAATGGGTAAATGTTGTGTTTCCGGTGCTGGTGAATTAAAAATTGATTATAAAGCTCGTACATTAACTGTTAATGGCGAAGTTCTTAAAGAAGGCGATTGGGTATCGTTAAATGGTTCTACTGGTGAACTTTATAGCGGTAGTATCGATACTATTGATGCAGAATTAAGTGGCGATTTCGGTAAATTAATGGAAATGGCTGATAAATATTCAAGAATGTACGTTCGTACGAATGCAGATACGCCTCGTGATAGTAAAGTTGCTCGCGATTTTGGAGCTAAAGGAATTGGTCTTTGTCGTACTGAGCATATGTTTTTCGAAGGAGAAAAAATTATTGCAATGCGAGAAATGATTCTTGCCGAAGATTTAAAAGGTAGAGAAGAAGCATTAGACAGATTATTACCTATCCAACAAAAAGATTTCGAAGGTATTTTCGAAGCTATGCACGATTTACCTGTAACCGTTCGTTTATTGGATCCACCTTTGCATGAGTTTGTGCCTCACGATCAAAAAGGACAACAAGAAATGGCAGATGTAATGGGTGTTGATATTTCTGTAATCAAACAAAAAGTTGAAGATTTATCAGAATTTAATCCAATGTTAGGACATCGTGGTTGTCGTTTGGGAAATACATATCCTGAAATTACAGTAATGCAAACACGTGCAATTATTGGTGCAGCATTAGAGCTTAAGAAAAAAGGTATTGTGGCTAAGCCGGAAATTATGATTCCTTTAACAGGAACTCTTGCCGAAATGAAAATGCAAGAAGAAATTGTTCGCGATACAATTAAAAAAGTATTTGCAGAAACAGGTATGAAAATTGACCATCTTGTTGGTACAATGATTGAAATTCCTCGTGCAGCACTTACTGCTGATAAAATTGCAGAATCAGCCGAATTCTTTTCATTCGGAACAAATGATTTAACACAAATGACATTTGGTTATTCTCGTGACGATGCCGGAAAATTTTTACCAATTTATATCGAAAAAGGAATATTAAAAAACGATCCTTTCGAAGTTCTCGACCAAGAAGGTGTTGGGCAACTAGTTGAAATGGCTGTTAAAAAAGGTCGACAAACACGTCCAAATATTAAATTAGGTATTTGTGGTGAGCATGGTGGTGAGCCAAGTTCAGTAGAATTTTGTCATCGTACAGGATTAGACTATGTTTCTTGTTCTCCATTTAGAGTGCCTATTGCTAGATTGGCAGCTGCACAAGCAACTATTAAAGAAATGTAATTCTAAAATAAAAATTACAATATAGATTAAATTTAACCTTTAAGGCATAAAAAACCTTGGAGGTTTATATAAAAAAATATGGAATTAAAAACAAAAGACGATATAGTTTGTAATTGGTTACCACGATATACAGGTTTAGAATTAGATAAATTCGGAGATTATATTTTGCTTACAAATTTTCAAAAATATGTGGATATGTTTGCAAAAGAAAACAATGTTTCTGTAATTGGTAAAAATGGTCCTATGCCTTGTGCCACCAAAGACCGAATAACAATAATAAACTTTGGAATGGGAAGTGCAAATGCTGCAACAATTATGGATTTACTTAGTGCAGTATTACCAAAAGCGGTTCTGTTTCTTGGAAAATGCGGAGGTCTTAAAAAGAAAAATAAACTTGGCGATTTAATTTTACCGATAGCAGCAATTCGAAGCGAAGGAACATCTAATGATTATCTACCTCCCGAAGTGCCGGCATTGCCTGCTTTTAATTTGCAACGTGCTGTATCATCAACTGTAGTTAATCATAAAAGAGATTATTGGACAGGAACAGTTTTTACAACTAACAAACGAGTATGGGAATACGACGAACGTTTTAAAAAATATCTGCAAAAAACAAGAGCAATGGCTATAGATATGGAAACTGCAACTATGTTTATTGTGGGTTTTGCAAACGAAATTCCTACAGGGGCATTATTATTAGTTTCTGACCAACCAATGATTTCAACAGGCGTTAAAACCGACAAAAGCGATAAATCAGTAACCGAAAAGTTTGTAAATTCTCACTTACAAATTGGCATTGATTCATTAAAAGAAATTATAAATAAAGGCGAATCTGTAAAACATCTTAAATACGACTAAATGCCTCATATTGATATATTACATAATCTAAAAAACAAAATCTATAAGCCTATTTATTTTTTAATGGGCGAAGAAACTTATTATATAGATTTAATAACCGATTATATAATAAATAATGTTTTAACAGATGCCGAAAAAGCATTTAACCAAACAATACTTTACGGTAAAGATTCTGATATAACTGATATTATACACGCAGCAAGTCGTTTTCCAATGATGGCAAATAATCAGGTTATTGTTGTAAAAGAAGCACAAAATTTAAAAAAAATTGAAAACCTTATACATTACGCCGAAAAACCTTTAAACTCGACAATGCTTGTTATTAATTATAAATATAAAACTTTAGATAAACGAAAAAAGCTTTATAAAGTTCTTCAAAAAACAGGAGTAATTGTTGATTTTAAAAAAAAGTACGAAAATGAGATTCCTGCATGGATTGATTCTTATCTTAAACATAAAAAAGTTGAAATAGAACCATCTGCAAGTATTCTTCTTGCTGAATATTTAGGAGTTCAACTAAGCAAAATATCCAACGAACTCGATAAATTAATTCTTACGCTTCCTAAAGGCGAAACTAAAATTACCAGTAAATTAATCGAAAAAAATATTGGAATTAGTAAAGATTACAATGTTTTTGAATTACAAAAAGCACTTGGCAAAAAAGATGTTCTTAAATCAAATAGAATAATAAATTATTTTGCACAAAATCAAAAAAACCACAATATTACAATGGTAATAAGTCTTTTATATTCTTATTTTATAAAAGTTCTGAATTACCATTTTATTAAAGATAAATCGCCAAGAAATGTTGCTGTTACAATAAAAATTAATCCTTATTTTATAAGCGATTATAAAACCGCAGCTAATAATTATAGCATAAAAAAAATATTTGCTATTATTTCGTATTTTCGCACTTACGATTTAAAATCAAAAGGTGTTGAAAGTTTAAATACAAATGCTGGAGAACTTTTAAAAGAATTAATATACAAAATATTACATTAATAATTAACCAAATAAAATAAAAAAGTATGAAAAAAAATATCTTATTATTATTATCGATAATGATATCTGCTTACAGTTTTTCTATTGATAAACCTGCTTATAAAATCATTGATAATACCGGAAAAGAAGTTACATATCAACAAATGATTGATGCAATATCAAAAGCTGATGTAATTTTTTTTGGTGAATATCACGATAATCCTATTTCACATTGGTTAGAACTTGAGGTTACAAAAAGTTTATATCAAGTATCAAAAGAAAATCTTGTACTTAGTGCAGAAATGTTCGAAG